>NZ_JAMXSA010000001.1:0-127211 GCF_024124465.1 Microbacterium sp. CnD16-F | reverse complement strand
GGCCGTGCAGTTCGCCCCGCCCCGGCCCGCCGGGGCGCACGTCGCGTTCCGGCGGGGGATGCGGCGCGTCGGACGCGCACCGCTGCCCCGACGGGCGGTGATCGGGATGCCGGCGGACCCCACGGCGGCCGATGTCACCCGCGTCCTCGGTCGCGCCGGTGCCCGTCGTGCGGCGCAGGAGCGCGACCTCCCGCTCGACCCGCGGATGTTCGAGGAGCCCGAGCCGACGCTGGCCGAGCTCGCGACGGCCCGGTTCGGACCGGCCGTCACCGCCCGTCTGGTCGAACCCCTCTGCGCGAGCGTCTACTCGCAGAGCGCGGGAGCGGTCACCCTCTCGGCGCTGAACCCGGCCCTCTGGCAGCGATTCCGCGAGCTCGGGTCGCTGACCGCCGCCGTCGACACCCTCGCGCCGCAGGCCCGTGCGGGCTCCGCTGTGCGCGGCGTCGAAGGGGGCCTCTGGCGCCTCGCCGCCGAGCTCGAGATCGCGGCCCTCCGCGCGGGCGCCGTCATCCGCACCGGTGCGCCCGTCCACGGGATCCGGCCGACGTCGGCGGGCGCCGAGGTCGTCCTCGACGGCGAGACGCTGACGGCGGGCGAGGTGGTCCTCGCGACCGGCCCCGTCTCCGCCGCGGGCCTGCTCGGCGTCACGGCGCCCGAGGCCGCTTCCGTCCGCCTGGTCGTTGCCGCCGTCGCGGCGGCTGCGCTCGATCGTCACCCGGTCGGGTCCGGTGTCATCGCCGCGCCCGACGTGCCCTCGGCCGCGAAGGCCCTCACCCACGTCGACGCGAAGTGGGAGTGGGCCGCGGCCGCCGTGCCCGCGGGCGTCCACGTCGTCCGGCTGTCCGCTCGGGATGCCGGCGCCGCTGGGCTCGACACCCCCGCCGAGGTCGCGGCGGCCGTCCGCACCCTCACGGGCGTCGCTGTCAACCCCGCTGACGTGCGGGAGGTCGTGCCGGTCTCCTGGTCGGATGCGGTCGTGACGCCGGAGGTGCAGGCCGCCGTCCGCGCCGCCGCTGCTTCGCGCGGCATCCGTCTGATCGGGGCGGTCGCCGCCGGTACCGGCCTCGCCTCGGTCATCCCTCACGCTCGCGCCCTCGCGGCGGAGTTGCTGTCCCACCCCACCCCCTCCGAAGGAGTACGTCATGTCCGCTGACGATGTGTCAGCCCCCGGCCTCGGCTACACGCTCTTCGCGATCCTCGCCGGCCCCCGTCCGCGCGCCGCCGCCTCCACGGCGGACATCGACACGCTGCGAGCGGTCGTCGACGCGCTGCCCGCCGCCGAGGTGACCCTCCGCGGGTTCTACGACGTCACCGGGATGCGCGCCGAGGCCGACCTCATGGTCTGGCTGCACGGCGAGGACCCGGCCGCCCTCCAGAAAGCCCTCCGCGAACTCCGCCGCACCCCCGTGCTCGCGGCCTTCACGAACGTGTGGAGCGCGATGGGCGTGCACCGCGAGGCCGAGTTCAACAAGCGGCACGTCCCCGGCTACCTGCGCGGCGAGCACCCCCGCGGCTGGCTCTGCGTGTACCCGTTCGTCCGCAGCTACGAGTGGTACCTGCTGCCCGAGGACGAGCGCTCGCGCATGCTCGTCGAGCACGGCCGCAAGGGCGCCGCCTTCCGCGACGTCGTGGCGAACACCGTGTCGACGTTCGGCCTGAGCGACTACGAGTGGCTGCTGCCGCTCGAGAGCGACGACCCGATCAGCCTCGTCGACATGATGCGCGAGCTGCGGGCGACCGACGCACGGCGTCACGTGCGCGAGGAGGTGCCGTTCTACACCGGGCGGCGCGTGGAGATCGACGAACTGGCGGAGGTGCTCTCATGAGCGCGCAGAACATCGGGTCCCCGGGCGCGGAGTTCCGTCCCAAGCCGCCCCGCGCATCGGGAGTGGTCGTCGCCGACGGCTGCGTCATCCCGAACGCGACCGAGGGCACGTGCGCCGGTGAGCCCCACGCCACCGTCCCCGTCGCCTACGACGGCATCCTCCTCCTCGGCTTCGGCGGTCCCGAAGGCCAGGACGACGTGATCCCGTTCCTGCGGAACGTCACGGCGGGTCGCGGCATCCCCGACGAACGCCTCGAGGAGGTCGCGCACCACTACCGCCACTTCGGCGGGGTGTCGCCCATCAACGAGCACAACCGCGAACTGAAGGCCGCTCTCGACGCCGAGCTCTCCGCACGGGGATTCGACCTGCCGGTCTACTGGGGCAACCGCAACTGGATGCCGTACGTCACCGACGCGATCGACGCGGCCGTCGCGGACGGGCGGCGGAAGCTCCTGGCGATCGCGACGAGCGCGTACAGCTCGTACTCGTCGTGCCGGCAGTACCGCGAGGACCTTGCGGACGCCGTCGAGGCCACCGGACACCAGACCGACATCCAGATCGACAAGGTGCGCCAGTTCTTCGATCATCCCGGGTTCGTCGCGCCCTTCGTCGACGGCATCCGTGCGGGCATCGCCGAACTCGCCGAGCGCGGGATCACCGACCTCGAGAACGAGGTGGAGATCCTGTTCTCGACGCACTCCATCCCCACCTCCGACGCCGACCGCTCCGGCCCGCCCGAGCGCGGCTTCGGCCCCGGCGGCGCGTACGTCGCGCAGCACCTCGCGGTCGGCGAGGAGATCATCTCGCGGCTCGGGTTCCCGGGCGCGTGGCAGCTCGTCTTCCAGAGCCGGTCCGGCCCGCCGCAGGTGCCGTGGCTCGAGCCCGACATCAACGACGCGATGCAGGAGCTGCCGGACCGTGGCCGCAAGGCCGTGCTCATCGTGCCGCTCGGGTTCGTGAGCGACCACATGGAGGTCATGTGGGACCTCGACACCGAGGCGATGGAGACGGCGGAAGAGCTCGGACTCGTCGCGGTCCGCACCGCGACCCCCAGCACCCACCCCGACTACGTCGCGGGTCTCGTCGACCTCGTCGAGGAGCGCCTGAAGGGCACCCCCGCCGCGGAGCGCCCCGCCGTCACCGACCTCGGTCCCTGGTACGACGTGTGCCGTCCGGGATGCTGCGAGAACAAGCGACTCGGCTTCCAGCCCGCGCTGTCGGGTGTGGCGCCGTGAGCGCCCCCCTGCGCCTCGGCACCCGCGCGAGCCTGCTGGCGACGACCCAGTCGCAGCATGTGGCGGATGCCGTGGCCGCGGCATCCGGGCGGGACGTCGAACTCGTCCCCATCACCAGTGAGGGCGACGTCCTCACCGGGCCGCTCGCCCAGATGGGCGGCACCGGCGTGTTCGCGACGGCGCTGCGGGACGCACTTCTGCGGGACGAGTGCGACTTCCTCGTGCACTCGATGAAGGACCTGCCGACCACGCCGTACCCCGGCATCGTCGTGGGCGCCGTCCCCGTGCGGGCATCCCAGCGCGACATCCTCCACTCGCGCGACGGCCTCGCCCTCGATGAGCTCCCGGCCGGCGCGCGCGTCGGCACCGGTTCGCCGCGTCGTGTCGCCCAGGTGCGGGCGCGCCGACCCGACCTCGTGGTCGAGGGCATCCGCGGCAACGTTGACAGCCGGCTCCGCAAAGTCGCCGACGGGCAGTACGACGCGATCGTCCTCGCCGAGGCGGGGCTCCGTCGCATCGGCCGCGACAGCGCCATCACCGAGGTGCTCGACTGGCCGACCTCGGCCGCCCAGGGGGCGCTCGCCGTCGAGATCCGCGACGGCGACACCGTCGTGGCGGACGCCGTCGGCCGTATCGAGCACGCCGACACCGCTCTGGCCGCCCACCTCGAGCGCGCCGTGCTGCGCCGTCTCGAGGCGGGGTGCGCCGCGCCCGTCGCGATCGACGCGGAGCGCCACGGCGACGTCGTGACGCTCGTCGCGCACGTCTACGCCGAGGACGGTTCGCGGTCGGTCGCCGCCTCGCGCCGCCTCGATCCGCACGTCGACGTCGACGCGGCCGCGGCGGACGTCGTCGCCGAGCTCCTCGAGGGCGGTGCCGCCGACCTCGCCGACCTCGCGGGGACCTCCCGATGACCTCGGGAGGACTCCGCGGTACCCGGGTCCTCGTCCCCCGGGGCGGGGCCTGGGGTGACCGCGTCGCGGCCGACCTGCACGCCCGTGGCGCGGACGCCGTCGTCGCACCGCTCATCTCCTCCGCCGCCCCGCGCGACACCGCCGCACGCGACCGCGCCTTCGCCGCCCTGTCGGCCGGGGCGTACGCCTGGCTGTTCGTCACCAGCGCCGCGAGCGTCGAGCAGCTGCGGCAGCACGGGGTGAGGATCCCCGACACCACCCGGATCGCCGCCGTCGGCAGGGCCACCGCGCGCGCCGTGACCGAGGCCGGGTGGGAGGTCGACTTCGTCCCCGCCGGGGCGTCCTCGGCCGCGGCCCTCGCCGCCCAGTGGTGCGCCGACCGGGATCCCGCCGCGACCGGGCGTTCGCTCGTCGTGCGGAGCGACCTCGCCCAGGCCGTCGTCAGCGACGAGCTCGAGGTGCGCGGCTTCGCCGTCGACGTCTGCATCGCCTACCGGACCGTCGGCGTCGACCTCGAACCGGAGGTCGCGGACGCGCTCCGCTCCGGCGGCATCGACGTCGTGCTGCTCACCTCGCTGAGCGTCGGCAGGGAGCTGCGCCGTCAGGTCGGGCGGCTCCCGGCATCCACCCTCGTCGCCTCGATCGGACCGGGGACGTCGCGCGACGCGGCCGTCCTCGGATTCACGGTCGGGCACACCGCACAGACCCAGAGCATCGACGCGCTGATCGCCGAGCTCGACGCCCACCTCCCCGTCAAGGAGTCGC
Organism: Microbacterium sp. CnD16-F; assembly: GCF_024124465.1. Taxonomy (NCBI): domain Bacteria; kingdom Bacillati; phylum Actinomycetota; class Actinomycetes; order Micrococcales; family Microbacteriaceae; genus Microbacterium; species Microbacterium sp. CnD16-F. The sequence continues at coordinate 122,471 of NZ_JAMXSA010000001.1, read as the reverse complement.
CATGACCTCGTTCCCCACCCGTCGCCTGCGCCGTCTGCGCGGCACGCCGGCGCTCCGCCGCCTCGCCGCCGAGCACCACCTCGTGCCCTCGCAGCTCGTGCTGCCGGTCTTCGTCAAGGAGGGCATCACCGAGGCGCAGCCGATCGCGAGCATGCCGGGGGTGTCGCAGCATCCGCTCGACGCGATCGCCGACGTCGTCGACGAGGCGGCGGCCGCAGGCCTCGGCGGGATCATGCTCTTCGGCGTCCCCGCCGTCCGCGACGCGGTCGGCAGCGGCGCCACGGATCCGGACGGGATCCTCAACCGCGCGATCGCGGTCGCCGCGCGCGCGGCCGCCGGACGCCTCACGGTGCAGGCCGACCTCTGCCTCGACGAGTTCACCGATCACGGGCACTGCGGGTTGCTGGCCGCCGACGGCTCGGTCGACAACGACGCGACCCTCGAGGCCTACGCCGAGATGGGTGTCGCGCAGGCGCGCGCCGGCGCCGACGTGCTGGGACTGTCGGGGATGATGGACGGCCAGGTGGCCGCGGTCCGCGCGGGATTGGATGCCGCGGGCTTCGCGCACGTCGCGATCCTCGCCTACTCGGCGAAGTACGCCTCGGCGTTCTACGGTCCCTTCCGCGACGCCGTCGAGTCGACCCTCCAGGGCGACCGCCGGACCTACCAGATGGACCCCGCGAACGCGCGCGAAGGTGTCGAGGAGGCGCTCGTCGACATCGCCGAGGGTGCCGACGTCGTCATGGTCAAGCCCGCCATGCCCTACCTCGACGTGCTCGCCCGGGTCTCGGACCGCTCGAACGTGCCGGTCTGGGCGTACCAGGTGTCGGGGGAGTACGCGATGATCGAGCACGCGTCCGCTGCCGGTCTCATCGACCGCGAGCGCGCCATCGGCGAGAGCCTGCTCGGCATCCGCCGTGCCGGCGCCGACGTCATCCTCACCTACTGGGCCGTCGAGGTCGCGCACTGGCTGCGCGCCGGGAAGGAACTCGCATGAGCCGCAATCAGGATCTGTTCGACCGCGCCCGCGGAGTGATCCCCGGCGGTGTCGACTCACCGGTCCGCGCCTACGGGTCGGTCGGCGGGACCCCCCGGTTCATGGTGTCGGCGCAGGGCGCCTACGTGACGGATGCCGACGGTCGCGACTACGTCGACCTCGTCGCCAGCTGGGGGCCCGCCCTGCTGGGTCACTCGCACCCTGCCGTGATCGACGCGGTGGTGCAGGCCGCCCGGCGCGGGCTCTCGTTCGGAGCGCCGACGGCGGCCGAGACCGAGCTCGCCGAGGAGATCCGCTCGCGCGTCCCCGCCGCCGAGAAGATCCGGCTCGTCTCCACCGGCACCGAGGCGACGATGACGGCGATTCGTCTCGCCCGCGCCGCCACCGGGCGCGACCTGCTCATCAAGTTCGCCGGGCACTACCACGGGCACTCCGACGGCCTGCTCGCGCAGGCCGGCTCGGGCCTCGCGACCCTCGCCCTGCCAGGGTCCGCGGGCGTGCCTGCGCCCATCGCCGCGCAGACCCTCGTCATCGGCTACAACGACCGCGCCGCCGTCGAAGAGGTGTTCCGCGCGCACGAGGGCCGGATCGCCGCGATCATCACCGAGGCCGCCGGCGCCAACATGGGCGTCGTCCCGCCCGCGCCGGGCTTCACGGCGTTCCTCTCCGAGATCGCCCATCGGAACGGCGCGCTCCTCATCAGTGATGAGGTGCTCACCGGGTTCCGCTCGTCGCGCTCGGGGTACGCGGGCGTGCTGGAGGCGGCGGGGGAGCACGTCGTGCCCGACCTCATCGCCTTCGGCAAGGTCATCGGCGGCGGCCTCCCCGTCGCCGCGGTCGCCGGTCGCGCCGAGATCATGGACCTCCTCGCGCCCACCGGTCCCGTCTACCAGGCGGGCACGCTGTCGGGGAACCCGGTCGCCGTCGCCGCGGGCCTCGCGACCCTCACGCACGCCGACGACGCGGTGTACCGCACGCTCGACGCCGTCGCGCACACCGTCGCGGACGCGGCATCCGCTGCTCTGACGGATGCCGGGGTGCCCCACGTCGTGCAGTGGGCGGGGACCCTCTTCAGCATCTTCTTCGGCGAGTCCGTCGGGAACGGCGTGCCCGACTACGCGACAGCGACGTCGCAGGATGCCGACGCCTACGGTCGCTTCTTCCACGCGATGCTCGAGGGCGGCGTGTCGCTGCCGCCGTCGGCGTTCGAGGCGTGGTTCGTCACGGCCGCGCATGACGACGCCGCGATCAGCCGGATCGTCGAGGCGCTGCCGGCCGCCGCGAAGGCCGCGGCCGGCTGAGCGGCGGGACGGGGCGCCGGTAGGCTGGAACCCATGCCCGTCACCCTCCTCGGAGCCGCCGAGATCCGCGCCCTTGCCGCCGACCTCGACGTCACCCCGACCAAGAAGCTCGGGCAGAACTTCGTCGTCGATGCGAACACGGTGCGCAAGATCGTCACTGCCGCGCGGGTCACCTCCGCCGACCGCGTCGTCGAGGTGGGGCCGGGCCTCGGGTCGCTGACCCTCGCGATCCTCGAGACCGGCGCGCCGGTGACCGCCGTCGAGATCGACCACCGCCTCGCCGAACGCCTGCCCGCCACCGCGGCGGCGCACGGCGTGCCCGACGGTGCGCTCACCGTCGTCGCCGAGGACGCCCTGCGCGTGAGCGAGCTCCCCGGCGACCCCGACGTCCTCGTCGCGAACCTGCCGTACAACGTGAGCGTTCCCGTGCTCCTGCACTTCATGGAGCACTTCCCGACCATCCAGCGCGGCGTCGTCATGGTGCAGGCCGAGGTCGGCGAACGCCTCGCGGCGCCCTCCGGCTCGAAGGTCTACGGCGCCCCGAGCGTCAAGGCCGCCTGGTACGGCACCTGGCGTCTCGCCGGCACCGTCTCGCGTCAGGTGTTCTGGCCGGTCCCCAACGTCGACAGCGTCCTCGTCGGATTCGAACGCGACACCGATGCCCGCGGCACCGAGGAGGAGCGACTCCGCACCTTCGCCATCGTCGACGCCGCGTTCCAGCAGCGTCGCAAGATGCTCCGCCAGGCCCTCTCCGGCGTCCTCGGCGGTTCCTCCGCGGCGGCCAGCGACGTGCTCGCGCGCGCCGGCGTGGCACCCACCGCGCGCGGCGAGGAACTCACGATCGAGGACTTCGTCCGCATCGCCCGCGCCTGAGCCGGCGGCATCCGGTCGCGAGGTCTTCGCGCGTCGTTCACCGCGCGTTCCCGAAACATGCCGGTAACATTTCGGAGCAAGGCGGGGGTACCCGAGCCTCCGCACCGACGGAAGAAGTGACCATGCGCCGCGCCGAGCATCCGGCCGCCGAACGGATCCTGCTCCACCTCAGTGACACGCACCTGCGCGGTCCCGGCCCCCGCCTGTTCGACAGTGTCGACGGCGAGGCCTCGCTCACCGCCGCCCTCCGGGCCATCGAGTCCAGCGGCATCGCCCCCGACGCCGTCGTCTTCACCGGCGACCTCGTCGACCTCGGCGAGGTCGCCGCGTACGACGCGATCCGCGCGCTCGTCGAGCCCTTCGCCGAGCGCTTGGGCGCCCGCCTGCTCTGGGTCATGGGCAACCACGACGACCGGGGCGCGTTCCGTTCCCGACTGCTCGACGACACCCCTGCCGACCCGACGGCGCCCTACGACCGCGTCGACGAGCTCGACGGCCTCCGCATCGTGACGCTCGACACGAGCGTGCCCGGCCACCACCACGGCGAGCTCTCCGCCGCCCAGCTGCGCTGGCTGCGGAATGTCCTCGCCACCCCGGCGCCGCTCGGCACCGTGCTGGCGATGCACCACCCGCCCGTCCCGAGCGTGCTGCCGCTCGCAGCGAGCGTCGAGCTCCGCGACCAGCGCCGCCTCGTCGAGGTCGTGCGCGGCACGGACGTGCGCGCGATCATCGCCGGCCACCTGCACTACTCGACGTTCGCGACCTTCGCCGGCATCCCCGTCTCGGTCGCCTCGTCGACGTGCTACGCGCAGGACCTCACGGTCCCGGTCGGCGGCACGCGGCCGCAGGACGGCGCCCAGGCGTACAACATGGTGCACGTCTACGACGACACCGTCGTCCACTCGGTGGTCCCGATCGACGCCTCCGCGCCGCTCGAGTACATCGACCCGGACGAGGCTCAGCGCCGCCTGCGGGAAGCCGGTGTCAGCGGGTCGGTCACGCGTGCAGCTCGACCGGGCGTGCCGGCGTTGCACTGACGGCCGGGTCCTCCCACGGCGCACGGATCGGGAAGAGGCGCTCGAGCAGCCCCGTGACGGCCCGCACCCGGACGGGCTCGGGCACCTCGTGGTCGCCGCCGTCGTTGAGGCAGAACATGTCGACGTCGCCGCGCTCGGCGAGCTTCTCCATGCGCCGCAGCGACGCCGCCTGCGTGGTCTGGAAGTACCGCACCCGCGGCGCCGTCGAGGCGATCGCCCGGCCGGTGAACTGCGCGTAGTAGTGGTACAGGCAGTTGGTCACCGAGACGTCGGTCGCGGAACGGAAGCGGGATGCCGCCGTCCGCCGGATCTCCTCGGGAAACTCCCGCTCGAGCTCGAACATCACAGAGCGGCGAAGGGGCGCGGCGCAGTGCTCGAGGTCGCGGACGATCGTGCGGCCGAAGCGCTCCTGCAGCAGTTCGCGGTTCAGGCGCAGCGCGTTGTCGTGCCCGCTGCGGGCGACGCGGCGCGGTCCCGTGCCGATGCGGACGTCGCACTCGACGAACGACGAGACGCCGGCGGGGGAGAAGAAGAGCTCCGGGGAGAGCGGCCGCCCGAAGAACATGTCGTCGTTGGAGTAGAGGAAGTGCTCCGACAGGCCTTCGATGCGATGCAGCTGCGCCTCGACGGCGTGTGAGTTGTGCGTCGGGAGCACGGCGGGGTCCTCGAAGAACTCCTCGCTGCGGACGATCGTCACCTTGGGGTGGTCGAGCAGCCACGCCGGGGCGGGGGAGTCGGTCGCGATGAAGATGCGACGCACCCAGGGCGCGTACATGTGGACGCTCCGCAGTGCGTAGCGCAGCTCGTCGACGTGGCGGTAGCGGGCGGGACCGTCGTCGCCGTCGCCGACGACGTACTCGGAGAGCTGCGCGGCGCGCTGACGCTGGAACTCCGACGACGACCCGTCGACCCAGGAGAACACCATGTCGATCTCATGCGTGACGTCGCCCGGGTGCGGGTCGAACATCCCGTCCAGGGTCTGCCACGTGCGCCCGTAGCGCTCCACCGTGGCTGGTTCGACGTCCTCGGCGGCGAACACGCGACGCGTGAGGTCGTTCGCGTGGGGCGCTTCGACGAGCTCCTCGCCGAAGCGCCAGAACTCGACGCGCACGCCGTAGCCGGCGCCGTAGCGCAGCTCGCCGGCGACGCGCGGTCGGAACACCCGCACCGAGGCGGGACCCGAGGCGCGCAGGCGCAGCTCGCCGAACGGCACCGGCGTGCCCCCCTTCGCCTTCGCGTAGAGCGGCTCGGTGACGGCACGGTCCGAGAGCGCGGCGAGGGCGCGAGCCCGGTGGGCGAGGTCGACGACGAGGCCCGGCACCGAGCCCGAGTGACGGATGAGGAGGTGCGGGATGCCGGCATCCGCCAGCGTGTCGGCGATCAGCAGCAGGTCGTCGATGCGGGCCTGCTCGGGGGTGGTGTCGTCATGGCGCAGGTACAGCATGCCTCCGATGAGGACGATGTCCTCGCGCTCGAGGAGAGCGGTCCAGGAACCACCCTCGGTCGGCAGTGCAGTCAGTCGCGCCATATGTTCTCCCTTTGTGTGCGTCTCCGGTCGGGCAAGACTAGGTCTCCGTCGTTTCACCGACGTTTCGGGTGCCCATCGTCGATAGCCTGGGGGGATGACCGACTACGCGGACCGCTTCCCTCCGTCGCGCAACGGCGACACCCACCGCCCCTATCAGGCGGCATCCTCCCGCTACGATGCGGGGGCGTTCCGCCAGGTCGGCTCGAGCGGCCTGTATCTGCCGGCGATCTCGCTGGGACTGTGGTGGAACTTCGGGGACAACATCCCCTTCGACAACCAGCGTACTCTGCTTCGCCACGCCTTCGATCGGGGCGTCACCCACTTCGACCTGGCGAACAACTACGGCCCGCCGTTCGGGTCCGCCGAGACGAATTTCGGGCGCATGATGCGCGAGGACTTCGCGCCCTACCGTGACGAGATCCTCATCTCGTCGAAGGCCGGATACGACATGTGGCCGGGCCCCTACGGCAACAACGGCTCGCGGAAGTACCTCATCGCGAGCGCCGAGCAGTCGCTGAAGCGGATAGGCGTCGACTACGTCGACATCTTCTACTCGCACCGCGCCGACCCGGTGACTCCCCTCGAGGAGACGATCGGTGCCCTCGACACCCTCGTCCGGCAGGGCAAGGCGCTCTACGTCGGGATCTCGTCGTACAGCGCCGAGCGCACCGAGGAGGCGGTGGCCGTCGCGAAGGACCTCGGGACGCCGCTGGTCATCCACCAGCCCTCCTACTCGATCCTGAACCGTTGGGTCGAGGACGGTCTGACCGACTCGCTGCGCGCCGCCGGTATGGGCGCGATCGCGTTCACGCCGCTCGCGCAGGGCCTGCTGACCGACAAGTACCTCGGCGACGGCACGGCCGACCGGGCGCAGAGCCGATTCTCGCTGCCCGACGGGCAGCTCAACCAGAAGGCGCTCGACACCTTGCGCGGGCTCAACGACATCGCTCAGCAGCGCGGCCAGACGCTCGCGCAGATGGCGATCCAGTGGATCCTCCGCGACGATGTCGTGACGTCGGCGCTCATCGGAGCCTCGCGGCCCGAGCAGCTGGATCAGAACCTCGCCGCGACCGAGGGCGCCCCGTTCGACGACGACGAGCTCGCTCGTATCGACGCGCTCTCGGGTGCGATCGACGTCGACCTGTGGGCCGACTCGGCGAACGCGTGAACCTGAGCATCGACCCGGCCCGGCGCGTGCACGTGCGCGCGCCGGGCAAGCTCAACCTCTTCTTCGACGTGGGAGGCGTCGGCGACGACGGCTACCACGAGGTCGCATCGGTCTACCAGGCGGTGTCGCTGTTCGAGGACCTCTGGGCCTCGCATGGCGACGGCTTCCACCTCACCGTGACCGGCGACGTCGACGTGTCGGGCGTCCCGCTCGACGAGCGCAACCTCGCGCTCCGCGCGGCGCGCGCCGTGACCGAGGCGGTCGGCTGGGAGGGCGGCATCCGTCTGCAGATCCACAAGGGCGTCCCGGTGGCGGGCGGCATGGGCGGAGGGTCGGCGGATGCCGCCGCCGCCCTCGTCGCCGTCAACGAGCTGATCGACGCCGGCCTGTCGACCGCCGAGCTCCACGCGCTCGGCGCGCGACTCGGCGCGGACGTGCCTTTCGCGCTGCTGGGCGGCACCGCCGTCGGCACCGGGCGCGGCGACGAGCTCGCCCCGGCGCTCGGCCGCGGCCGCTTCGCGTGGGTGCTCGTCACCGACGGCGACGGGCTCTCGACCCCCGAGGTCTACGGCACCCTCGACCGGCTGCGCGAGACGGCCGACATCCGCCCCGGGCGCCTCATGCCGGAGGTCGATCCCGCGGTGCTGCGCGCCCTGCGGTCGGGGGATGCCGCGGCCCTGGCGGCCGTCATCCGCAACGACCTGCAGCTCGCCGCCGTGCACCTGCGCCCGGCACTGGCCGAGGTGCTCGACGCGGGCCTGACCGCCGGGGCCCTCGGCGGACTGGTCTCGGGTTCGGGCCCGACGGTCGCGTTCCTCGCGTCCGACGACGCGCACGCGGACGGGATCGCGGCCCACCTGGCCGAGCAGGGGCACACCTCCCACGCGGTCACGGGACCGGTCGCCGGCACGCGGATCCTCTGACGCGCGTCGGCGGCTCCCCGTAGCCTGGGACGCATGACCTCCCTCGGCGACGCCTTCCACTCCGCTCCGCTCGACGAGACCCTCCGCGCGGCGATCGAGGCCGACGGCCTCCGCATCGACCGCGTCGGCGACGACGACCGTGCCGCGTCGGACAGGTGGACGGATGCCGTGGCCCGCGGCTTCCTCGACGGCGAACGCAACGACCTGCAGCGCGGCGAGGCGTTCGCGCGCAGCCGCTACCGTCGCAAGATCGGTGTGTACGACCCCGGCGCCGTCCAGCCCGACGAGCCGGTCACGACGTTCGCGTCGTGGATCGCCGAGCTCACCCTGCCAGGCGGTGCCGCCATCCCGATGTGCGCAATCAGCGCCGTCACCGTCGCGCCCACGCACCGCCGCCGGCGTCTGCTCTCGCGGGTCATGGCGGGGGAGCTGCGCACCGCCGTGGTGCAGGGCGCGCCGATAGCGGGCCTGACGGTGAGCGAGTCGGGCATCTACGGCCGGTTCGGGTTCGCCCCCGCCGCGGCGTCGACCTCGTGGGAGATCCGGACGCGCCGCGCCGGGTGGATCGGTCCCGTCGCACCGGGCCGGCTCGACTACGTCACGCGCGAGCAGGCGAGGGATGCCGCCGCCGCGCTGCACGAGCGCACGCGGTTCGCCTCGCCCGGCGAGATCGCGATGCCGGGCGGGCACTGGGACCGCACATACGGCACGCGGCCCGACGCCGAGAAGGCGGAGCGACTCCGCGCCGTGCAGTACCGCTCGCCGGAGGGCGAGGTCGAGGGTGTCGCGCTGTACTCCGTCAGCGAGAACGACGACGACTGGTCCGCCTCGATCGCGACCGTCCATCAGCTCCTCGCGGTGACGGATGCCGCGTACGCGGGCCTCTGGCGCTTCCTCCTCTCGCTCGATCTCATCGGTACCGTCCGAGCCAGCGAGCTTTCGCTCGACGAGCCGCTCTGGTGGATGATCGCCGACCAGCGCGCCGCCCGCATCACCATCGCGGACCACCACTACCTGCGCATCCTCGACGTCCCGACGGTGCTCGCGGCCCGCGGGTACGACGTCGACGACGTGGTGGCGCTCGAGGTCACCGATCCGCTCGGAATCGCCGACGGCACGTTCGTCCTGTCGGCGGGGGCGGAGCCGGGCGTCGACGTGGTCGACGAGGCGCCCCTCGGCATCCCGCGGGCGACTCTGGGGATCGCAGAGCTGTCGGCGATCCTGCTCGGCGGCGTCTCGCCCGTGACGCTCGCGCGCGCGGGACGCATCGAGACGGACGATCCGCACCGCCTCGCCCGCGTGTTCGCCTCGACCACCACGCCGCGACTGAGCTTCTGGTACTGAGCAAGCACCCACCGCGCGCCGCGTAGCCTGGAGGCGATGGCACATCTTCTCGGGGCCGAGGCCCTGCACCTGGAGTACCCGACCAAGGTCGTCTTCGACGGCGTCTCGCTCGGTGTCGACGAGGGTGACCGCATCGGCATCGTCGGCCGCAACGGCGACGGCAAATCGAGTCTCATGGCGATGCTGGCGGGGCGGCGCGAGCCGGACTCCGGCCGCGTGACGGTGCGCGGCGGGGTGACGATCGGTGTGCTCGAGCAGACCGACGTGCTGCCCGACGACCTCACCGTGGGTCGCGCGGTGGTCGGCGACGGACCCGAGCACGAGTGGGCCGGCGACCCGCGGGTGCGCGACGTCATCGCGGGTCTCCTCTCGGACCTCGACTGGGATGCCGCCATCGGCACGCTCTCGGGCGGTCAGCGCCGTCGTGTCGCCCTCGCGCAGTTGCTCACCGGTGACTGGGACGTCCTGGCGCTCGACGAACCCACGAACCATCTCGACGTCGAGGGCATCGCCTGGCTCGCCGAGCACCTGAAGCGACGGTGGTCGGCGGCCTCGGGTGCGCTCATGGTCGTCACCCACGACCGGTGGTTCCTCGACGAGGTCTGCACGAAGACGTGGGAGGTGCACGACCGCATCGTCGAGCCCTTCGACGGCGGCTACGCGGCCTACATCCTGCAGCGCGTCGAGCGCGACCGGCAGGCCGCCGCGGTCGAGGCGCGCCGGCAGAACCTCGCCCGCAAAGAGCTCGCCTGGCTGCGCCGGGGTGCCCCCGCGCGCACGAGCAAACCGAAGTTCCGCATCGACGCCGCCAACGAGCTCATCGCCGACGTCCCCGAGATCCGCGATCGTGTCTCGCTGCAATCGCTGGCCGTCGCACGGCTCGGCAAGGACGTCGTGGACCTGCTCGACGCGGGGGTCAGCTACGACGGCCGCGAGATCCTGCGCGACGTCGAGTGGCGCATCGCGCCGGGGGAGCGCACCGGCATCCTGGGTGTCAACGGCGCCGGCAAGTCGACGCTCCTGGGGCTCGTCTCCGGTGCCGTCCAGCCGACCGCCGGACGCGTCACGCACGGCAAGACGGTCAAGGTCGCCACCCTCACGCAGCGGATGGACGAGCTCGACCCGCATCTCGACGAGCCCGTCCGCGTCGTCGTCTCGCGCCTGCGGACGACGTACACGTTCGGGGCCGGGTCGAAGGCGCAGGAGCTCACGCCGGGTCAGCTGCTCGAGCGCATGGGCTTCTCGTCGGCTCAGCTCTCCACGCCGGTCAGAGATCTCTCCGGCGGGCAGAAGCGCCGACTCCAGCTCCTCCTGATCCTCCTCGACCAGCCGAACGTCCTCATTCTCGACGAGCCGACGAACGACCTCGACACCGACATGCTCGCCGCCATCGAAGACCTCCTCGACTCGTGGGCCGGCACCCTCATCGTCGTCTCGCACGACCGCTACTTCATGGAGCGCGTCACCGATCAGCAGTACGCCGTCATGGGCGGCACACTCCGGCACCTGCCCGGCGGCATCGAGGAGTACCTGCGCCTGCGCGCCGCCCAGCCGCAGGCGACGGGCGCGGCGCCCACCGCGGGACGTCAGGCGGATGCCGCGGCACCACCGGCATCCGCTCTCAGCGGAGCCGAGCGACGCGCGGCCGAGAAGGAGGCCGCGAGCCTCGAGCGACGTATCGCGAAGCTGAGCGACCAGATCGCGGCGGCGCGCACGGCGCTGGCCGATCACGACCAGGCCGACTACGTCGGGCTCGGCGAGAAGATGCAGCGCATCACCGCCATGGAGGCCGAGGTCGCCGAGGCCGAGGAGCGCTGGTTCGAGCTGAGCGAGCAGCTCGGCTGATCAGGCGGGCGGCGCCTCGCGCAGGCGGAGCCCGGTCGTGAACTCGCGCGGACGGCCCGACAGTGGGTCGACGAAGCGCAGTTCGCGTGCCAGCAGCTGCAGCGGGCGGTCGGGGTCGTCGGGTGCCTCGTCGAGCAGGTCGGGGTAGAACCGGTCGCCGAGGATGCCGAGACCGATCCCGGCGAGGTGCGACCGGAGCTGATGCATGCGCCCGGTCCGGGGATGCAGCCGCAGGTGCGCCCGGTCGGCAGTGACCCGGATCGCCTCGACGCGCGTCTCGGCGTTCGGCTCACGGTCCTCGCGCACGATCGCCCGCAGGCTCCCGCGGGAGCTCGTGAGGTGCGAACGGATGACGAGGGGGAGCTCCGGCATCCCGCCGGCGGGGACGGCGGTGACGGCCTCGTAGACCTTGTCGACGGCCCGGTCGGCGAACAGGGTCTGGTAAGCGCCGCGGGTCGCGGGGCGCACGGAGAACATGACGAGACCGGCGGTGGCACGGTCGAGGCGGTGGATCGGCGTCAGATCCGGGTTATCGAACCGCTGTCGCAGTCGGACGAGCGCCGAATTGCGCAGGAAGCCGCCGCCGGGCGTCGTCGGGAGGAAGTGCGGCTTGTCCACGACGAGCAGATCGTCGTCGAGGTGGCGCACCGTCACCTCGTACGGGATGTCGGGCTCGTCGGGCGGCTCCCGGTAGTACCAGATGAAGTCCTCCGCACCGAGCGGGGTCTCCCGCGTGAGCCGCGTGCCGTCGAAGGCGACCACCTCGCCCCGGTCGAAGCGGCTGAGGAGGATCTCGGGGTCGATGTGCGCGAACCGGCCCGTCACGTAGTCCGCGATGGTCGCCCAGGGCCCGGTCCGCGGCACGCGCAGACGCGTGGGACCGACCCCGTCACGGACGGGAAGGGGTGCGCGCATCGCCATCGCGGATCAGACGTCGAATCCGAGGCTCAGCTTGCGCAGGAGCGCGGCGAGCCGGTCCCGGTCGGCGCGCGAGAGCTGGCCGAGGAGTTCGGCCTCGGCGTCGACGAGGCGGGTGATCGCAGCATCCACCCGATTGCGGCCCTCCTCGGTGAGGGTGACCAGCACGCCGCGGCCGTCACCGGGGTCGGCCGCGCGCACGACGAGGCGGCGGTCGACGAGCCGGTCGATACGGTTGGTCATCGTGCCGCTCGAGACGAGCGTCTGCTGCAGCAACTGCTTGGGGCTGAGGGTGTACGGCTCGCCCGCGCGGCGGAGAGCCGACAGCACGTCCCACTCCCACGGCTCCAGGTCGCTGCGGTGGAAGGCCTCGCGACGGGCGCGGTCGAGGTGGCGCGACAGCCGGTCCACCCGCGAGAGCACCTCGAGCGGCGAGAAGTCCAGATCGGGTCGCTGCGCTATCCAGGCGCTCACGATCCGGTCGACCTCGTCGTGTTCGGGAGCCATCCCCTCATCATCGCAGAGCGGCTGCGGCGCCCGTGTCCGAGGCGGCCGCCCGCACTCGCATGGCAGACTTGTCGGGCGGCCCCCGGACCCCGGAGCGCCGCGGTCCGCCGTGGTGTAATGGCAGCACGACAGCCTTTGGAGCTGTGAGGTCTAGGTTCGAGTCCTGGCGGCGGAGCATGACCGAGAACTCGTTGGACTCCGGCCTCGCCGTCGTCATCCTCGCCGCCGGGCAGGGGACGCGGATGAAGTCCTCACTCCCGAAGGTGCTGCACCGCATCAGCGGCCGTCCGCTCGTCGGACACGTGCTGGACACCGCGCGCGACCTCGCCCCGGCGCACGTCGTCGTGGTCGTCCGTCACGAGCGCGACCAGGTCGCGGCGGCCGTCCTCGGTGTCGCTCCCGAGGTCGTCGTGGTCGACCAGGACGAGATCCCCGGCACCGGCCGCGCCGTCGAGATCGCCCTCGACGCCCTCGTCGGCTTCGAGGGCGACGTCCTGGTGCTGAGCGGAGACTGCCCCCTCGCCGACGCCGACACCCTCGGTGCCTTCGTGTCCGAGCACCGCACCGCGCAGGCCGACGCGACCCTCATGACCGCCGTCGTCGACGATCCCACCGGGTACGGCCGCATCATCCGCGAGAGCGACGGCAGCGTGGCGCGCATCGTCGAGCAGAAGGATGCCTCGCCCGATGAAGCAGCCGTCAGCGAGGTCAACGCGGGGATGTACGTCTTCGCCGCCGCCTCGCTCCGCGAGCACCTGCCGCAGGTGGGGACGGCGAACGCGCAGAACGAGAAGTACCTCACCGACACCGTCGCGCTGCTGCGCCGCGCGGGGCGGCGGGTCGCGGCATCCGTCGCGAAGGACCCGACCGTCACCTACGGCGTGAATGACCGCGTGCAGCTGTCCGAGGTGGGCCGACTGCTGAACGCGCGGACCGTCCGTCGCTGGCAGCTCGCGGGGGTCACCGTCCTCGATCCCGCCACGACGTGGATCGACGTCACGGCGACCCTCGCGCCCGACGTGACCGTCCTCCCCAACACCCACATCCTGCGCGCGACGAGCATCGCCGAGGGCGCGACCGTCGGCCCCGACACGAGCCTCGTCGACTGCGAGGTCGGGCGCGGCGCGACCGTCACCCGCACCGACGCGACCCTCGCCGTCATCGGCGCGGAGGCGACCGTGGGACCCTTCGCTTACGTCCGGCCCGGCACCGAGCTGGGGGAGCGCGGCAAGATCGGCACGTTCGTCGAGACGAAGAACTCCACGATCGGCGAGGGCAGCAAGGTCCCGCACCTCTCGTACGTCGGCGACACGACGATCGGCCGCAACGTCAACCTCGGCGCGGGCGCCATCACCGCCAACTACGACGACCTCACGAAGCACCGCACCGAGATCGCCGACGAGGTGCACGCCGGCTCGCACAACGTGTTCGTCGCGCCCGTTAGGATCGGTGAAGGCGCGAAGACGGGTGCGGGAGCCGTGATCCGCAAGGATGTTCCGGCCGGCGCCCTCGCGCTCAGCATCGCCCCCCAGCGGAACGTCGCCGGGTGGGTCGAGAACAATCGACCGGGAACGGGAGCGGCAGAAGCCGCCGCTCGCGCCCGGTCCGCACAGGAAGCTGGCGATGGGTCGCAAGAAGCAGCAGACGGTTGACCTCGATACCGAGCGCGGGATCGCCCCGGGCCTGGTGGCCAAGACCAAGAAGCGGCTCGTCGTCGCCTCGGGTCGCTCCCACGAGGAGCTCTCCGCCGAGGTCGCCACAGCGCTCGGCACCCAGCTCGTGCCGACCGAGCACCGCACGTTCGCCTCGGGGGAGATCCTCACGCGCTTCGAGGTGTCGATCCGCGGCTGCGACTTCTTCCTGATCCAGAGCTTCGGGCCGCCGGTCAACGAGTGGCTGATGGAGACGCTCATCATGCTGGATGCCGCCAAGCGCGCATCCGCAAAGCGGATCACCGTCGTCGCGCCGTACTTCCCCTACTCCCGTCAGGACAAGAAGGGTCGCGGGCGTGAGCCGATCAGCGCCCGCCTCGTCGCCGACCTGTTCAAGACGGCCGGCGCCGACCGCGTCATGAGCGTCGACCTGCACGCCGCGCAGATCCAGGGCTTCTTCGACGGTCCCGTCGACCACCTGTTCGCCAAGCCCGTGCTGCTGGAGTACTTCCAGAACACGCTGTCGGCCGAGGACCGCGCCAAGCTCACGGTCGTCTCGCCTGACACCGGCCGCGTGCGCGTCGCCGACACCTGGTCCGATAGCCTGGGCGCACCGCTCGCCATCATCCACAAGCGGCGCGACCCGAACGTCGCCAACCAGGTCACGGTCAACGAGATCGTCGGTCAGGTCGAGGGCCGGGTCTGCCTGCTCGTCGACGACATGATTGACACCGGCGGCACGATCGTCAAGGCGGCCCAGGCGCTCAAGGCCAACGGGGCGGAGCGTGTCATCGTCGCGGCGACGCACGCGATCTTCAGCGACCCCGCCGCCGAGCGGCTGCAGGACCCCTCGATCGATGAGGTGGTCGTCACCGACACCGTACCGCTGCCCCCCGAGAAGCGCTTCCCGGCCCTCACGATCCTCCCGATCGCGCCGCTGCTGGCCCGCGCCATCCGCGAGGTCTTCGAGGACGGTTCGGTCACGAGCATGTTCGACGGCGCCGCCTGAGGAACGACTCCCTTCAGTTCGCAGGAGATCCATAGACTCCTGCAAGGATCGCCCTCTCGGGGCCCGCTTTCCTGAGTTCATCGCTCCGCGCCCTCGACCGGGCGGGCACGACAGAAGGAGGACCTCTCATGATCCGCACCACCGCCGTACCCCGACCGATCCGCGTCGGCGCCGCCGCCGCATCCGTCGCAGGGCTCGCCCTGCTGGCCGGGTGCGCCGGCCAGACGACCGATGAGGGGACGTCCTCGCAGCCGCCGGCCTCGGCCGACGCGGGCTCGTCCTCCGGGACGTACACCGACGGCACGTACACGGCCGAGGGAACCTACCAGACGCCCGAGACCGTCGAGAAGATCAGCGTCACGCTGACGCTCGAGTCGAACACGGTCACCGCCGTCGAGGTGACCGGCGACCCGCAGGCCCGCGAGACCGAGCAGTACCAGAGCGAGTTCATCGGCGGCATCAAGGACGAGGTCGTCGGGAAGAACCTCGACGACCTGTCCGTCGACCGGGTGGGCGGCTCGTCCCTCACCAGCGGCGGCTTCAACGCGGCGGTGGCCGAGATCCGGACCGAAGCCGCATCATGACCTCCGCCGGCCCGCTCGTCCACTCGTGGACGTTCGAGGCGATCGGCACCGTCTGGCGGATCGACACCGCCGACCCCCTGGATGATGGCGTCCGTGAGGAGATCACGGACGCCATCGCCGTGTTCGACGGCGAGTGGTCCCGCTTCCGCGTGGACTCGCTCGTGCGGCGGCTGGGAAAGAGCGGCGGCATGGTCCCCGCGCCCGCCGACGCCGGGCCGATGCTCGACGCCTACGACGCGCTCGATTCCGCCACCTCGGGCGCCGTGAACCCGCTCGTCGGGGAGAGCCTCGCGCGCCGCGGGTACGACGCCGAATACTCCCTGGTCGACCGGGGCGCCGTCGCTGCGCCGCAGGACTGGCGGGCGATCGTGGACTGGTCGGACGCCGTCCTCCGCCTGGCGGAGCCCGCCGTCCTCGACGTGGGTGCCCTCGGGAAGGGACGCCTCGTCGACCTCGTCATTGCCAGGATCCCCGAAGGCGTCGCCGTCGTCGATGCGGGCGGCGACATCGCGGTCCGCGGCGCGACCCAGCGGATCGCGCTGGAGCACCCCTACGACACGTCCCGCGCGATCGGGGTGTGGCAGGTGACGGATGCCGCCCTCTGCGCCTCGGCGGTCAACCGCCGCGCGTGGGGCGACGGGCTGCATCACGTCCTCGACGCGCGCACCGGTGAGCCGGTGCGCGCCCACGCCGCGACCTGGGCGGTGGCGTCCGATGCCATGACGGCGGATGCGGTCGCGACGGCGTTGTTCTTCGACGGCGGTCCCCGGCTGGCCGCAGAATGGGGAGTCGCCTGGGTGCGCATGCGCACCGACGGCTCCGTCGAATGGTCCCCCCGATGCGAAGCGGAGTTGTTCTCGTGATCTCATCCCTCAGTGCCGCCTGGAGTCGCGTGTTCGGCGTCCTCGGCAGGTTGTCCATGTACCGCCTCGTGCTCTTCGCGCTCTCGGCGCTGGCCGTGATCACCCTGGCGGTGTCCCTCGCGGGCGGGGTGTCGGTGGCCCCGCTGGAGTTCGTCGTCACGCTCGCCGTGCTGGCCCTCTCGATCGCCCTCGTCGACGCCGTCGCCCAGCGCATCGTCCGCCGACCGTGGCGGATCGAATCCGCCCTCATCACGGCGCTGATCCTCGTGTTCGTCCTGCGCCCCACCCTCGAGCCGCTGCCGCTCGTCGGCGTCGCCGTCGCAGGCGCTCTCGCCTCGGCATCCAAGTACGTGCTCGCCTGGCAGGGTCGGCACATCTTCAATCCGGCCGCGGTCGGCGCGACGGCCCTCACGATCATCAGCATCTGGGCGCCCGACCTCGGGTCGGCGGCGTGGTGGGTCGGCAACCCGCTGCTCGCCCTGCCGGTACTGCTCCTCGGGCTGGTCGTGCTCGTGCGCACCGAGAAGGTGCGGGTCATCGGCCTGTTCCTCGTCGTCGCGGTCGCGGTCGCGCTGGTGCGCACGATCGTGCAGGCCCAGTCGGCGGGGTTCGCCCTCGACCCGGGGATGACGTTCTCGGCGATCGTCCTGTCATCGCCGTTCCTGTTCCTCGGCGCGTTCATGCTCTCGGAGCCGCTCACCCTGCCGCCGCGCCGCTGGCAGCAGTTCGTCGTGGCGGCCGTCGTCGGTGTGCTCGCCGGGTGGCCGATCTCCCTCGGCGAGATCACCCTCGGCCAGGAGCGCGCTCTCCTCGTCGGGAACCTCGTCGCCTTCGTCTTCGCGATGCGTACGGCCGTGCGGCTGACGATCGTCGAACGCACCCCGCTCACACCGAGCGTGCGCGAGTACAGCTTCCGCGCCGAGCGCCCGGTCCGCTTCGCCCCGGGGCAGTACCTCGAGCTCGAGGTTCCCCACGCGCACCCCGACTCCCGAGGGACCCGGCGCGAGTTCAGCATCCTCTCGTCCCCGGCCGAGCTGCCGCTCGTGAAGATCGCGATGCGCGAAGGATCGCAGTCCAGCTACAAGAAGGCGCTCGCCACGGTCGAGCCCGGCGACGAACTCGCGATCACGGGGATCTGGGGCGACTTCGTCCTGCCGCGCCGCGCCGACGCGCCCGTGCTGATGGTGGCGGCGGGCATCGGCGTGACCCCGTTCGTGTCCCAGCTGCGTCACCTGCGCCTCACGCAGGAGCGACGCGACGTCATCTTCGTCTACGTCGCCTCGGCCAGCGAGGAACTCGCGTTCCGGGACGACCTCGAGGCCGCCGGCATCCCGGTCATCGTCGTCACGCGCGACGAACCCGCGGACCTTCCGGTGGGCTGGACGTGGGCGGGCGGTTCGCGTCTCGACGCCGACGGGCTGTTGCGCCTGGTTCCCGACATCGACCGCCGTCACGCCTACGTGTCGGGCCCGCCGGCGCTGATCGCGACCCTCACCCCGGCCCTCGAGCGGGCGAAGTCGATCACGACGGACGCGTTCAGCGGTTACTGAGCGGGGGAGTCGGGGCGGGCGGGCATCCGCACCTCGAAGGTCGTCGAGCCGGGATCGGAGGCCACGGCGATACGGCCGCCGTGGCCCTCGACGATCGCCTTGACGATCGAGAGCCCGAGCCCCGTGCCGCCGGTCTGGCGCGCGCGGGACGAGTCGGCGCGAGAGAACCGCTCGAACAGGTCGCCGACGACGGTGGGGTCGATGCCGGGCCCGTCGTCGTGGATGCGCAGGACCGCGTCGCCGTCCTCCGACGCCACGGTCGTCGTCACGCGGGTGCCGGCGGGGGTGTGGACCCGCGCGTTGGCGAGCAGGTTCGCCGCCACCTGGTGCAGCCGTCCGGCGTCGCCGGCGACGATGACGGGCTCGTCGGGCACCTCCAGCACCCACTCGTGGTCGGTACCGGCCACCCGCGCGTCCGAGACGGCTTCCACAGCGAGGCGGGTGAGATCGACGGCGCTGTAGACGAGCTCGGTGCCCTCGTCGAGGCGAGCGAGCAGCAGCAGATCCTCGACGAGGGCCGTCATGCGCAGCGACTGCGCCTGGATGCGTTCCAGCGACTCCCGGGTGGTGTCGGCGACGACACCGGCGGCCGTGTTCCCGCTCGCTTCGGCGTGACGGATGCCGCGCAGCGAGAGCTCGGAATACCCCCGGATCGAGGCGAGGGGAGTGCGCAGTTCGTGGCTCGCATCCGCGACGAACGCGCGCATGCGCTCCTCGTTGCGCTGGCGCGCGGCGAGGGAGGTCTCCACGTGGTCGAGCAGGGTGTTCAGGGCGTGCCCCACCTGACCGACTTCGGTGTGGGTGTCGGTGTCCTCGTCGGGAACGCGCTCGGTGATCGTGACGGCACCCTCCGCCAGGGGCTGCGCCGCGACCCGAGAGGCGGTCGATGCGACGGAGCGCAGGGGTGCGAGGGCGCTGCGGATCAGGAGCGCGATGACCGCGGCGAGCACGAGCAGGCCGCCGGTGGTGAGGAGGGCGACGGTGGTGACGATGCGGGCGCTGACGCTCGTGACCTCCGAGGTCGGCAGCCCGAAGATGCTGGAGTACGGGCCGATCCGCAGCCGGTAGTCCCCGAGACCCGCAACCGTGGCGTCGGCCCAGTCGTTGCCGTCCGGGGCGCTGATCTGGATGTCGCGGGTGTCGAGGGTCCGGACGCCGCCCTCCGCATCGATGTACGCGGCGGTGGGGCCTGCGAGGTTGTTCACGACCAGCAGGGTGCCCCGCTCCGGGCGGGGGCTCGCTTCGAGGATCTGGTCGGCGCGGTGGGTGTAGTCGAGTGCGATCGAGTCCTGCACCCCGGTGACCTTCGCGTCGAGGTTCTCACGCAGGATCGACTCGAGCACCGTACCGGTGCCGAGTCCGACGGTGATGAGGATGACCGAAACGAACGACACGACCGCCGTGATCAGCCGCGCCTGCAGGCTCCAGCGGTGCCGACGGCGACGACGGGACGTCGTGCTCACTGGCTCGCTTTGATCATGTAGCCGACGCCGCGGACCGTGTGGATGAGCGGATCCTTGCCGGCGTCGATCTTCTTGCGCAGGTAGGAGATGTAGAGCTCGACGACGCTCGAGCGGCCGCCGAAGTCGTAGTTCCAGACGCGGTCGAGGATCTGCGCCTTCGAGAGCACGCGGCGCTGGTTGCGCATGAGGTAGCGCAGCAGCTCGAACTCGGTCGCGGTGAGCTCGATCTCGTCGTCGCCGCGGAAGACCTCGTGCGAGTCCTCGTTGAGCGTGAGGTCGCCGACGCGCAGGATCGGGTCGGCGGCGCCGGCGGATGCCCCGGCGCGGCGCATCAGCCCCCGCAGCCGCGCGACGACCTCCTCGAGGCTGAACGGCTTCGTCACGTAGTCGTCACCACCGGCGGTGAGCCCGGCGACACGGTCGCTGACGGAGTCCTTCGCGGTGAGGAAGAGCACCGGCACGTCGTCGCCGCCCTGGCGCAGACGCTGCAGCACTGACATCCCGTCGAGGTCGGGCATCATGATGTCGAGCACCATCGCATCGGGGGCGAACTCCCGCGCGGCGGTCAGGGCGTCGAAGCCGGAACCGGCGGTACGCACCTCCCAGCCCTCCATCCGTAGGGCCATCGAGAGCAGGTCGGTCAGCATCTGCTCGTCGTCGACGACGAGGACGCGCAGGGGGGAGCCGTCGGGGCGCTGGAGTACAGGGGCAGGCATGGTCATGACTCCATTCTCATGACCTTCCTATGACCGCGCTATGCCCCGGCTTCGGTCATGCTCGATATTCCTGCTGCCGCCGCGGATGCGGCGGCGACAGCAGGAAGGCGAGCAGCAGCATGAGGCACATCCCGATGACGGCGCCCAGCGTGTTGGCGATCACGTCACGGACGTCGGCGACGCGGGAGTCGAGCAGGAGCGCCTGCAGGGTCTCGATCGCCGCACTGGCGAGCGCCCCCAGGATGGGCGCCAGCCACCAGCCGCGCACGCCGAACCACAGCACCGCGATCACCCCGAGGGGGACGAACATCGCGACGTTCGCGCCGAACTCGACGCGGTCGAACGTGATCCAGGCCGTCGAGGGACGCTCGGCGAACCACTCCAGCAGCCGGTTCAGTCCCGACGCGATGTCGGAACCATACGGCGCCGCGCGCAGCGTCAGCCAGCCGACCAGCCATGCGTAGAGGGCGGTCAGGACGGCGAGGACGATGCGCGCGGCGGCCCGGTGGACACGCAGCGCGGTGTCGCTGCGGCTCAGTGGGTGTCCTCGGCTTCGACTTCGCTGCGGTCGCCGGACCAGAGGGTGTGGAAGGTGCCGTCCTTGTCGATGCGCTTGTAGGTGTGGGCGCCGAAGAAGTCGCGCTGTCCCTGGATGAGTGCGGCGGGCAGGCGGTCGGCGCGCAGGCCGTCGTAGTAGGCGAGGGAGGAGCTGAAGGCGGGGGCGGGGATGCCGGCGGATGCCGAGATGCGGACGACCTCGCGCCAGGCGTCCTGCGTGCGGCCGAGGGCTTCGACGAAGTACGGGGCGGTGAGGAGGACGGGGAGGTCCGCTTCGGCGTCGTAGGCGTCGGCGATGCGGTTGAGGAACTGGGCGCGGATGATGCAGCCGCCGCGCCAGATCTTGCTGACGGCGCCGAGGTCGATGTTCCAGCCGTACTGGGCGGCACCGGCGCGGATCTCGTCGAAGCCCTGGCTGTACGCGACGATCTTCGAGGCGTAGAGGGCCAGGCGCACCTGCTCGATGAACGCGTCGGCGTTGGTGACGGTGAAGTCCTCGGGGGAGGGGCCGGGCAGGCCGCCGGCCACGTCGCGCTGCTCGCGGTGGCTGGAGAGCGAGCGGGCGAAGGTGGCTTCGGCGATGCCGGAGACGGGGACGCCGAGGTCGAGGGCGGTCTGCACGGTCCAGGCTCCGGTGCCCTTGGCGCCGGCCTGGTCGACGATGACGTCGACGAGGGGCTTGCCGGTGGCGGCATCCGTCTGGCGGAGCACCTCGGCGGTGATCTCGATCAGGTAGGACTCGAGCTCGCCGGTGTTCCACTCGGCGAAGATGTCGGCGATCTCGGCGGGTGTCTTGCCGGTGCCGCGGCGGATGAGGTCGTACGCCTCGGCGATCAGCTGCATGTCGGCGTACTCGATGCCGTTGTGCACCATCTTGACGAAGTGTCCGGCGCCGTCGTGGCCGATGTGGGTGACGCACGGCTCGCCCTCGGCGACCGCGGCGATGGACTTCAGGATGGGGCCGAGGGTGACCCACGCCTCGTCGGGGCCGCCGGGCATGAGGGACGGACCGTTGAGGGCGCCCTCCTCGCCGCCGGAGACACCCATGCCGACGAAGTTGTAGCCCGCCTCGGAGACGGCCTTCTCGCGGCGGATCGTGTCGGTGAACAGGCTGTTGCCGCCGTCGATGATGATGTCTCCGGGCTCGAGTACGCGCATGAGCTCGTCGATGACGGCATCCGTCGGCTTGCCGGCCTTGACCATGATGATCGCGGTGCGCGGCTTCTGCAGCGACGCGGCGAACTCCTCGTAGGTGAACGCGGGCACGAACTCGGCCTCGGGGTGCGCCTCGAGCAGCTCGTCGGTCTTCGACCGCGACCGGTTGAACACCGCGACCGTGTTGCCCTCACGCGACGCGAGGTTGCGGGCCAGGTTCGAGCCCATCACCGCGAGACCGACGACACCGATGTTCGCCGGACCCTGCGCAGAGCCGGTCGACGCCGACTCGGGGTGGGTGGGACGGTCGACCTCTTCGGGCTGCGGAGCCCCCTCGTGCTGCTGCGTCGCCTCGTGCGGAGCCTGATCCTGATCCGTCGAGGGGCCAGTGGGAGAGGGGGTCGACGACATACGGGGCTCCAGGTCTACGTGAGGTGTGAGCGGAATGGGGTGGGTGCCGGTGACCGGCGGTCCCCTCCGGTCACTGTATCCGCTGGACCGAGAGGGGCGATCGCGTGTGACGCGGTCAGTCCTTGTAGCTGCGACCCATCGAGAAGAAGGCGCCGACGACGCAGACGGCGGTGGCCGCGCTCAGAGCTCCGACGAACCAGAGCAGTGCGTGCGACATCCATCCGTAGTCCATGGGTCCTCCGTGTCTCGGGGGTGAGGGGCTGAGATTCCATCGTATCCGGCGCGCTGATAGACTCGACTCGAACTTCGGCGAGGGATGCGGCGCATCCGTGATCGACGCGGTGAAGCAGGCTTCGCGGCTTTCCTCACGCGCATGCGTTCGAGTCGAACCACAGACCACGTCTGGGCCGCATCGGCCCGGGTGCAGACGAGGCCGTACCGGCCCCGATTGACTGGGCCGTGATGGCCCGCAAGGAGAACACTCATGTCGACTGAGACCGACACCAAGGTCGTCGCCGAGCTGCGCGAGCAGTTCGGTAAGGGCTTCGCCCGCCGTCTGCGCGCGGCCGGCAAGATCCCCGCTGTCATCTACGGCCACGGCACGGACCCCGTGCACGTCGCGCTTCCGGGCCACCAGGTCTCGCTGCTCATCCGTCGCGCCAACGCGCTGCTCGAGCTCGAGATCGCCGGCAAGCAGCAGCTCACGCTGGTCAAGGATGTCCAGAAGGACCCCGTGCACCAGATCATCGAGCACATCGACCTCCTCGTCGTGAAGAAGGGCGAGAAGATCCAGGTCGACGTCCCCGTCTCCGTCGTCGGCGAGCCGTTCCCCGGCACGATCGCGACGCTCGAGAACACGACCGTTGCGCTCGAGGTCGAGGCCACCCACATCCCGCAGAACATCGAGGTCTCGGTCGAGGGCCTCGAGGACGGCACCCACATCACCGCCGGTGAGCTCACGCTGCCCCGCGGTGCCACGCTGGTGACCGAGGCCGACACGCTCGTCGTCGGTGTCGCGCTGCCGCCGGCTCCCGTCGAGGACGGGGCGGAGGAGTCCGAGGAGGGCGCCGAGGCCGAGGGCGACGAGGCGCCTGCCGCCGAGGAATCCGCCGAGTAAGACGAACACGTTCGAAGCCCGTCGCCGCTGTTGCTGCGACGGGCTTCGTCGTCGGAAGGGACGGTCATGGCCGACACCTGGTTGATCGTGGGGCTCGGGAACCCGGGACCGCGCTATGAGGCGACGCGACACAACGTCGGGCAGATGGTGATCGACGAGCTCGCGCGGCGGCGTTCCGAGACGCTGCGCTCGCACAAGGCGAACGCGCGGGTCGCCGAGACGTGGCTGCGGCCCGGGGGGCCGAAGCTGGTGCTCGCCAAGCCCAACTCGTTCATGAACGTATCGGGTGGTCCGGTGTCGGCGCTCGCGGCCTTCTACGGCGTGCCTGCGGAGCGGGTCGTGATCGTGCATGACGAGCTGGACATCCCCTTCGACTCCCTCAAACTGAAGGTCGGCGGCGGTCACGGCGGGCACAACGGCGTCCGTGACGTCGCGAAGGCGCTCGGCACGCCGGAGTTCCCGCGGGTGCGGGTCGGCATCGGGCGTCCGCCGGGGCGTCAGGACCCCGCCGATTGGGTGCTCGATCCGTTCGGCGCCGCGGAACGCCCGAACCTCCCGATCGCGATCGCGGATGCGGCGGATGCCGTGGAGCAGCTCGTCGAGGAGGGGCTGCTCGCCGCGCAGCAGCGTCACCACGCTCCGCGCGCCTGACGGTCACGTGTGTTCACGTGGTTCGCGATTCGGTGACGGCGGCGACGGACATCCGTGCGTCTGTGGAGGATGTCTGGCGATGCCTCACCGTCGGTCGGAGCGCATGGTGGCCTGAAATGCGCTTCGACGCGGTTGTCGGTTCGCTGCTCGTGGAAACGTGGGTCGAGGACGGGCGTCAGGCCACTGCGGAGGGAACGATCACGCAGTGTGCGCAACCGCACCTTCTCGGCTTCTGCTGGACCGAAAGTGGGTGGGAAGGCTCTCTCGACGTCGTGATCGAACTCGTCGGTCATGGTGATTCGACGTCGGTGAGACTGACCGAATCGGGATTATCGCGCGTGGGGACCCCGCACTCGCTGCCGTCGGAACACGAGGCGGGGTGGCGGTATCACCTGGCGCGGCTCAAGCGTGCGAGCGAAGCTCGCGCGATCGACGTTGAGGTTCCGTGAGCGCGACCGGCGATGCAATCCCGGGGACGTCGCTGATGGCGGCTCGCCGCGGCGCGAACCTCAAAAGGGTGCGGGTCCCGCGGGCGGGTGGGGCGGTGGCGCGGCAGGGGTGAAGGCGACGGCCGGGGTGGGGGCGTCTTCGCGGTAGGTCCTGCCGAGGGGTGAGGTCCATTCGAGGACGCCACCCCCCAGTTGTCGGACCCTCCAGGCGGTGAACTGCTTCATGGAGTGATGCCTCTGGCACAGGTGGGCGAGGTTCGACAGTTCGGTTCGTCCGCCGAGGGCGTGGTCGTGGGTGTGATCGACTTCGCAGCGGATGGCTGCGACGCGGCATCCGGGGAACCGGCAGTGCTGGTCGCGGGCTTGCAGGAATCGTCGCATCCCGGACGGGACACGGTACGAATCGGTTGCGACCGTGACCCCGGTGGTCGGGTCGTGAAACAGGCGCTCCCACATCCCAGCGCCGCCGGCGAGTGTGCGCGCGGTCGCGGGATCGATGGCGGACCGGCCGGCGAGGTCGCAGGGCCCGTCGTCTTCGCCGGTGAGGGTGGCGGCGGGCAGGAGCACCTGCACGTGGGCGCGGATCGCTCCGAGGGGTCCCGCGGTGGTGTCGCGGGTGTCGTCGAGGGCGGGTGTTCCGGCGAGGAGGAGGTCTGCGAACACGTCAGCGCGGACCTGGTCGGTGGAGCGCTGGTCGGTGGCGATGATCGCGGCGGCGGCGGCGTCGTCGTCGCGATCGCCGTCAGTGTCGCCGTCGCTGGCGGCTTCCCCGAACGCGACACCCGCACAGCCGCGCGCAGCGATGCGTTCGTCGCGGGTGTCGATGATCGCGCGTGCCTGCTGCGTGAGCCGGTCGTGGATCCCTTCGGCGATCACCGTCGGGACGGTTGCGACGACGTCGCTCATCCCGTCTCGTCCCGGGACGATCCGCACGCACCTGCCAGCGGCGGCTTCCTCGTGCCGTTCCGCGAACGAGCGCGGGTGCATCCGGTGGGCGAGGATCTCGAGCTCGCCTCGCACCCGGTTGGGGGTGTCTCGCTCGCATCGGCTGATCGCGACCTGTTCGAACTCGGTCCACATTTCCGCCGGCAGGCTCGTTCCGGTTTCGACGATCGCGATCGCATGCCCGCGGACGATCCGTCCCTGCTCCCATGCCTCGACCGTCGCCGGGAACCCTTCGATCAACGTCCGCGCCTCACCGATCCGCCGCTGCACGGTGCGATCGGTGACCCGCATCACCCCGCCGACCTCCGCCGCGATCGACCGCAACGCCATGTCGTGCACCTGCACGCGCGCGTTGCGTTGCGCGGTCTGCGCCTCGGCGAGACGGCCGGCGGTGGCCAGTATCCGCAGCTCCGCAATCTGAGCGGACGCCACCTAGCGTGCCACCCTCGCGACGTCGTCGACGATCGCCCTCAGCGTGGCGGTGAGGTCGTCTTCGAAGGGGAACATTTGTTCTATTCTAGGTCTTGTTCGGGCGATGATCAAGTAGTATCTTCGAACTAATGACCGTTTCTGCTCGACCGAAGGGGAACCCATGTTCGATCCCACGCCGCACCGCGACCGCCTCGCCGACCCCGGTGTCCGACGGGCCGCGTAGACTTCCCCGGTGACAATTCCCGGGATCGTGCGCGCCCTCGAACAGGCTGACAGCTTCCGGGAGGCCCTCGACGGCGCCGGATCGGACGTCGACTTCTCGGCCGTGACGGGTCTTGACGCTCCGCTGCTCGCCGGACTCCTCGAGCGACGCGCCGCGTCGGGACGGCCTCCCGTCCTGCTGCTCGTCGCCCCCACGGGGCGGCGCGCCGAGAGCATCGGCGCGGCCCTGCAGTGCCTCCTGCCCGACGCCGTCGTCCGGCACCTCCCGGCATGGGAGACCCTGCCGCACGAGCGTCTCAGCCCCAGCGCTGAGACCGTCGGCCGGCGGCTGAGCGTCCTCCGCGACGCGGCCGACTGGGACGGTCGCACCCCCCTCGTGGTCACGGCGTCCGTCCGTGGCGCGCTGCAGCCGATCGCGGCGGGATTGACGGATGCCGGTGTCGTCCGGCTCGAGCTCGGATCACGCGGGCAGGAGCTCGACGACATCGTCCACCGACTCGTCGACCTCGCCTACCACCGGGTCGACATGGTTTCGCGACGAGGCGAGTTCGCCGTCCGCGGCGGCATCCTCGACGTGTTCCCGCCCGTCGCCGACCACCCCTACCGGGTGGACTTCTTCGGCGACGAGATCGATCAGATCCGCGCCTTCTCCGTCGCCGATCAGCGCTCCCTGCCTGGCGAGGTGCGCGAGGTGACCCTGCTCCCGAGCCGGGAGCTCCTCCTCACCGACGCCGTCCGCGATCGGGCCGCCGCCCTGCGGGATCGGATGCCGGGACTCGGCACCATGCTCGAGAAGATGAGCCAGGGCATCCCGGTCGAGGGCATGGAGTCGCTGCTGCCCGCCGTCGCCGACGCCGTCCTGCCCCTCGTGGACTACCTGCCCGAGGGCGCCGCCGTGGCCGTCGTCGACCCCGAGCGCGCCGTCACCCGCGCCATGACGCTCGCCGAGACGAACCGCGAGTTCCTCGAAGCCGCGTGGAGCGCGGCGACCGCCGGCGCCGAGAGCCCCGTCGACCTCGGCGCGGGCGACTTCCTCACCCTGCCCGAGCTGCGTGAGGCTTCGTCCTCCCGTCGCGGCGTGTGGTGGACGCTCAGCACCTTCGATTCGGGGGCGTCGGATGCCGCCGCCGAGGGCCTCGTCGAGCGTGCGGATGCGGCGGTTCGGATCCCCGCCTCAGCCGTCCCCTCGTTCCAGGGGAACATCGACGGCGCGACGGAGCACATCGGCAACCTGCTGAGCGCGGGCTGGCGCGTCGTGGTCGCGGCATCCGGAACCGGCCTCGTCGACCGCTCGCGCGACGTCCTCGCCGAACGCGGACTCGCCGCACGCGCGGTCGACGCGGTGACCGACGTCCCCGATGCGGGGATCGCGGTCGCGACCGTCGCGACCCTCGAAGCAGGATTCCTCTTCGCCGACGCCAAGCTCGCCGTCTTCACCGAGAGCGACTTCTACGGACGCACGATCGGCGCCGACTCGCGCGTCGTCAAGAAGCTCGCCTCGCGTCGACGCAACGTCGTCGACCCGCTGCAGCTGAAGGCCGGCGACCACGTCGTCCACTCGACCCACGGCATCGGCCGGTTCGTCGAGCTCGTGCAGCGGGAAGTCTCCTCGGGCGGTCGCAACGCGGTCAAGAGCAAGCGCGAGTACCTCGTGCTCGAGTACGCGCCGTCCAAGCGCGGACACCCGGGCGACAAACTCTTCGTGCCGACCGACCAGCTCGATCTGCTCTCGCGGTACGTCGGCGGCGAGGCGCCGCAGCTGTCGAAGATGGGCGGCTCGGATTGGGCCGCCGCCAAGGGCAAGGCCCGCCGCGCCGTCCGCGACATCGCCGTCGAGCTCGTGAAGCTGTACTCGGCGCGGATGGCGTCGAAGGGGTACGCGTTCGGTCCCGACACCCCGTGGCAGCGAGAGCTCGAAGAGGCGTTCCCGTTCGCGGAGACCCCCGACCAGCTGCAGACGATCGACGAGATCAAGGCCGACATGGAGAAGCCGATCCCCATGGACCGCCTGCTCTCGGGCGACGTCGGCTTCGGCAAGACCGAGGTCGCCGTGCGCGCCGCGTTCAAGGCGATCCAGGAGGGCAAGCAGGTCGCGATGCTCGTGCCGACCACCCTCCTCGCCAAGCAGCACCTCGAGACGTTCACGGAGCGCTTCGCCGGCTTCCCCGTCAAGGTCCGGCCGCTGTCGCGGTTCCAGACGGCGAAGGAGGCGAAGGACACGCTCGCGGGCCTCGCCGACGGCACCGTCGACATGGTCATCGGCACCCACCGCATCCTCACCGAGAAGGTCGTGTTCAAGGACCTCGGCCTCATGATCATCGACGAGGAGCAACGGTTCGGCGTCGAGCACAAGGATGCGCTGAAGAAGCTCAAGACCAACGTCGACATCCTCGCCATGAGCGCGACGCCCATCCCGCGCACGCTCGAGATGGCGGTCACCGGCATCCGCGAGATGTCGACGCTCGCGACGCCGCCCGAGGAGCGGCATCCGATCCTCACCTACGTCGGTCCTCGCAGCGACAAGCAGATCGCCGCCGCCATCCGACGCGAGCTGCTGCGCGAGGGACAGGTGTTCTTCGTGCACAACCGGGTCTCATCGATCCAGCGGGTCGCGGCGCAGCTCGCCGAGCTCGTCCCCGAGGCGCGCATCGTCGTCGCCCACGGGCAGATGGGGGAGCACGCCCTCGAGCAGGTCGTCGACGACTTCTGGGAGCGCCGCGCCGACGTGCTCGTCTCGACGACGATCATCGAGACGGGCCTCGACATCTCGAACGCGAACACGATCATCATCGACCGCGCCGACAAGTACGGCCTGTCGCAGTTGCACCAGCTACGCGGCCGCGTCGGACGTGCCCGCGAGCGCGCGTACGCCTACTTCCTCTACGACGAGAACAAGCCCCTGAGCGAGACCGCCGCCGACCGCCTCGAGACGATCGCCGTCAACAACGACCTCGGCTCGGGCATGCAGGTCGCCCTCAAGGACCTCGAGATCCGCGGCGCGGGCAACCTCCTCGGCGCCGAGCAGGCGGGGCACATCGCCGGCGTCGGATTCGACCTGTACCTGCGGATGATCGGCGAGGCGGTCGCGACCTTCCGCGGCGAGGACACCGAGGGGCCGACCGAGCTCCGGCTCGAGCTCCCCGTGCAGGCGCGCATCCCCGAGTCGTACATCGACAGCGAGCGGCTGCGCCTCGAGGCGTACCAGAAGCTGTCGGCCGCGGCATCCGTCACCGCGGCGGACGACGCCATCGACCTCGTGCTCGAGGAGCTCACCGACCGCTACGGTGCACCGCCCGCAGAGGTCGAGGGCCTCATCTCGATCGCGCGGCTGCGTCGCCGCGCCGCGCAGTCGGGCCTGTCGGACGTTGTCGCGATGGGACCGAACCTCCGCATCGCGCCGGCGCACATCCCGGACTCGATCCGGGTCCGGCTGCAGCGCCTGCATCCCAAGGCCAAGGTCGTCTCGGGCGGCGAGGCGATGGTCGTCCCGTTACCGACCGCCGGGGGCGAGCCGCTCGCCGACGCCGACCTCATCGCGTGGACGGCGCAGCTGCTCGATCAGATCTTCCCGCTCCCGGTCGCCGAGACCGCGGACGCCTGAGACGACGCGTCCCGCCCGCGACGGTGGACCGTCAGGGGCGTGACGCGCCGTGTCGAGGGATGCCGGGGCTCACCCGGTGTTCTGC
The DNA here is from genome assembly GCF_024124465.1 of Microbacterium sp. CnD16-F. Classification (NCBI taxonomy): domain Bacteria; kingdom Bacillati; phylum Actinomycetota; class Actinomycetes; order Micrococcales; family Microbacteriaceae; genus Microbacterium; species Microbacterium sp. CnD16-F. The sequence continues at coordinate 92,567 of NZ_JAMXSA010000001.1, read as the reverse complement.
AGTCCGGCGGCGACCCCCGAGACCGACAGCAGCAGCAGCCGCTGCAGGTCGGGGTCGACCTGGCCGCCCGCCTGCGTCTCGCGGAGTCCGCGCAGCGCGCGCAGCTGCAGGAGCGAGAGCGCGTCGACGTACGGGCTCCGCATCTTCACCGCGCGCCCCAGCACGGGGCGGTTGGACAGCAGCTCGGTGCCGCCGGTGAGGCGCACGATCCAGTCGCGGGTGAGGGTCATCTCGTCGCGGACGAGGGCGGCGAGGTCGTCGCGGTCGCCGAGCTCGAGATAGTGACGGGCGATGCGGTCGTCGGTCTTGGCGAGGCTCATGGCGACGTTGTCGATGAGGGTCCGGAACAGCGGCCACTCCTCGTACGCGCCCCGCAGCGTGGCCTCGTCGCCGACGGCGTCCAGCGCCGTCCCGAGACCGAACCAGCCGGCGAGGTTGATGCGGGCCTGCGTCCACGCGAACACCCACGGGATCGCCCGCAGGTCGGCGAGGGACTCCACCGACAGGCCGCGGCGCGCCGGACGCGAGCCGAGCGCGAGCAGCCCGATCTCCTCCATGGGGGTCACCTGGGCGAACCACGGCGCGAAACCGGGCGCCTTCACGAGGGAGAAGAACCGCTCGCGCGAGGCCGCGTCCATCGTCGCCGCGACCGAGGCGTAGCGCTCGGCCGCGGACCGGTTGCGGTCCTCGATCGAGGGGGCCGAGGCGAGGAGGGTCGCGGCGGCGACCTGGTCGATGTGGCGCATCGCGATCGCGGGGTCGCCGTAGCGGGCGAAGATGACCTCGCCCTGCTCGGTGAGCTTGAAGCGGCCGTCGACGGAGTGGGGCGGCTGCGCGAGGATCGCGGAGTTCGCCGGTCCGCCGCCGCGCCCGAGGGCGCCGCCGCGGCCGTGGAACAGGGTCAATTCGATGCGCTGCTCGACCGCCCACGCCGAGATCTCCGCCTGCGCCTCGTACAGTGCGAGGTTGGCGGCGACGGGGCCGACGTCCTTCGACGAATCGGAGTAGCCGAGCATGACCTCGAGCCGGCGACCGGTCGCCTCGAGCCGGGACGCGAACGCCGGGTGGTCGACGATCTCGGCGAGGATCCCGGGGGCGGCCTGCAGGTCCGCGAACGTCTCGAACAGCGGGATGACGTCGAGCACCGGGGGAGTGCCGTCGGGACCCACGGCGTGCCGGGCGAGGGTGTGGACGGCGGCGAGGTCGTCGGCGGACTGCGTGAACGAGACGATGTAGCGGCCCGCGGCCCGCGGCCCGTACCGGTCCTGCAGGAACGCGATGGTGCGGAAGACCTCGAGCACCTCCTCGGTCAGCTCCGAGCGCGCACCGCCCGCTTCGAGCTCGGCGAGCACCTTGGCGTGCACGGCCGAGTGCTGGCGCACCTCGAGCTCGGTGAGGTGGAACCCGAAGGTCTCGACCTGCCAGATGAGGTGCTGCAGGTGTCCGTAGGCCTGACGGGGAGCGCGCGCCGCGACGAGGGAATCCTGCAGGACCCGCAGGTCGGCGAGCAGGTGTTCGGGATCGCGGTAGGCGAGGTCCGCGTTGCGGGTGCGCGTCGCGGCGATCTTGCGGGCGAGCAGCAGCATGATGCGGCGGTAGGGCTCGTTGGGGGAGCGCTTCGCGATCTCGGCCGCCGCCTCCTCGTCGGCATCCTTCAGCCGCTGCCACAGTGCGAGCAGCTCCGGCGTGGGCGGGGTGGACTCGGCGTCGAGGGTCAGCGTGCGGCCCACCCGGTTCGCGGTGTGCTCGAGTCCGAGCAGGACGTGCTCGCTCGCGATCGCGGCGGCCTTGCGGGTCGTCTTGGCGGTCACGAACGGGTTGCCGTCGCGGTCGCCGCCGACCCAGGAGCCGATGCGCATGAAGGGGCGCACGAGGGGCGGGCGGGCCCCGGCATCCTCCCCCTGCAGGACGTCGTCGATGCGGCGGTAGACGTGCGGGATCGACGTGTACAGCGTCTCGTCGAAGATCGCCATGACGGCGCGCACCTCGTCGGTCGGCGACGGCTTCTCGGCGCGCAGCGGCGCGGTGCGCCAAAGGGTGTCGACTTCTTCGAGCATGCGACGCTCGGCGCGGCGGCGGTCGGGGCTGTCGGCCTCCGCGGCATCCCGTTCGCGCAGCAGATCGGCGAGGCGACGGATGCTGTTCGACACCGCACGGCGTCGCGCCTCGGTCGGGTGCGCCGTGAAGACGGGGTGGAAGCGCAGACCCTGCAGCCGTTCGAGGGCGCCCTCCCGCCCGATCTCCTCGGACAGCCGCCGGTACGCCGAGACGATCGAGTCGCCCGCGTCGCGAGTGTCGCCGCGACCGCTGCGCTCGCGGAGAACTCGCACGCGCTGGTGCTCCTCGGCGAGGTTCACGAGGTGGAAGTAGCAGGTGAAGGCGCGGGCGACCTCCTCGGCGCGCTCCAGAGTGAAGGCGTCCGCGATGGATGCCGCGCGCGCGAACGCCTCGGGGGTCGGGTCGGTGTACGCCTGGATCGTCGCGACGCGCAGTCGCTCGACGTCCTCGAACAGACCGGGCGAACCGCTCTCGCGCAGCACGCGCCCGAGCAGCGCGCCGAGCGTGCGCACATCGGCGCGCATCCGTTCGGGGATCTCCTGCTCGGCTTCGTAACGTCCGACGAGGTCGATGGCTTCGGTGGGGGTCGGTTCGTGCACCGTTTCACGTTAGCGAGGATTGCGAGCGACATTTTCCGCGTGACGGTGGATGCCGGTGCCCGCTACCGTCACACGGCGATGACGCCCTGCGCGATGAGCACGACGGCGACGACCGCGCCGATGGCGGCGAGACCGAAGAGCACCGCTTCGGCAGGAGTGAACACACGCGCGCGCTGCTGGCGTCGGCCGATGACGAAGAGGATCGTGCCGGGGACGATGATGACCAGGCACAGCAGCAGGTACGTCGCCCCCGCCGCCCACAGCAGGTACAGCGTGTAGAGCGTCGCGAGCACCGCGACAATCCCATCGCCGAGACGACCCCGGCGACCGTCCTGCACGGCGAGCTTGAGCGCGAACGCGGCGGAGAGGAAGAACGGGATGAGGGCCAGCGCGCTCGTGAGCTCGAGCGCCGCGTCGAAGGCGTTCTGCGCGAACAGGACGACCACGAGCATCGCCTGTGCGAGGAGGGACGAGAGGGTGAGGGCGCCGGTGGGGGTGTCCTTGGCGTTGGTGCGCTGCAGGAACCGGGGCAGGTCGCCGGCGCGCGCCGCCGACAGCAGCACCTCGGCGGCCATGAGGGTCCAGGCGAGGTAGGCGCCGAGCACCGCGACGACGAGCGCGACCCCGATGAACGCGGCCCCCCAGCCGCCCACGGCGGCCTCGAGCACGCCGCCCATCGACGGCTGGCGGAGCCCCGCGATCTCCGCACGCGGGATGACACCGTACGAGACCACCGTGACCGAGGCGAAGACGGCGAGCACGCTCAGGAAGCCGAGGACGGTGGCGCGTCCGACATCCGATCGGCGTCGCGCGTGCCGCGAGTTGACGGTCGCCCCCTCGATCCCGATGAAGACGAACACCGTCACGAGCATCGTCGTCCGGATCTGCTCGCCGAGACCGGTGCCCGGGTCGCCCGACCCGTTCGCGGCGAACACGGCGGGATCGAAGACCGTGAGGCAGAGCACGACGAACACGACGATGGGCACCGTCTTCGCGATCGTGACGATCCGGTTGAGCGCCGCAGCCTCGCGGACGCCCCGACGGATGAGGACGTAGAAGAGCCAGATGCCGGCGGAGGAGATCGCCACCGCGAGCGGCGTGTTGCCCTCGCCGAGCGCGGGGAAGACGGCGCCCAGGGTGCCGGTGATGAAGACCCAGTAGAAGACGTTGCCGACGCAGGCGCTCGCCCAGTAGCCGAACGCGGCGAAGTAGCCGACGTAGTTGCCGAACCCCTCCTTCGCGTAGCTGAAGATGCCCGCGTCGAGGTCGGGCCTGCGGACCGCGAGCCGCTGGAAGACGAGCGCGAGCATGAACATGCCGCCGCCGGCGATCGCCCAGGCGATCAGCGTGCCCGCGACCCCGGTCGATTCCGCGAAGGTCGCCGGGAGGGAGAACACCCCCGCGCCGATCATGGAGCCGACGACGAACGTGCTGAGTGTCAGGAGGGAGACGTGGGTCGCCTGCGCGGGTGCGGTGGGACCCGAGGCGGTGGGAGCGGGGGTCACCGTCCCACCCTACGCGCGGCGGTCCGCCGGGCCATCGCCGCGGGCGATCACCCCGGCCCGCGGCATCCCTCGTATCGTGTCCGTCATGACGGACGAGCCCCGCGAACCCCGCCGCGACCACCTGCGGGAGGCAGCGGAGACGATGCGCGCCGTGCGGGACCGGTGCGTCTGGACCCAGCGGATCGACCACGCCGACCTCGTGCCCTACCTGCAGGAGGAGGCCGCCGAGCTCGTCGACGCGGTCGAAGCGGGCACCCGCGCCGATCTCAAGGAGGAGCTCGGCGACCTGCTGTGGCAGGTGCTCTTCCATGCCGAGATCGCCTCGCGCGACGAGACGGATCCGTTCGACATCGACGACGTCGCCGCGGCGCTCGCCGAGAAGATGATCCGTCGCCACCCGCACGTGTTCGGCGCCGCCGTCGCGACGACACCCGACGAGGTGCTGATCCACTGGAACGCGGCGAAGGCGGCCGAGAAGCGCACGCGCACGAGCGTCCTCGACGGGGTGTCGATGCACATGCCCTCGCTCGCCCTCGCGCAGAAGATGCTCGGGAAGGCTGCCCAGGTCGGGGTGACACCGCCGCCACCGACGCCGTCGCCCTCCGACGAGGCGGAGCTGGGCGAGGCGCTGCTGGCGCTGGTCGCGCAGGCGAGGGAGGCCGGCTGGGATGCCGAGCGCGCCCTGCGGCAGCGTCTGCGCGCGCTCGCCGAGGACGTCCGCGCGGCCGAGTCCCGCTGAGTCGCCCCGGGGCCTGCAGGCGCGGCCGCGGGAGCGCGGTCTGAGAGACTAGGACCGTGCCCTCCGTGAATCCGCCGCGCGGCATGCGCGACTTCCTCCCCGCCGACAAAGCCCGCCGCGAGCGGGTGCTCGCCGTCATCCGCGACCGCTACCGGGCGCACGGGTTCGACGAGATCGAGACCCCCGTCGTCGAGGACTACGAGCGGCTCCACGCGGGGATCGGCGGCGACAACGAGAAGCTCGCCTTCAACGTCCTGCGTCGCGGGCTCGACGCCGAGGCCATCCGCGCGGCCGCCGACGACCCGGCGGCCCTGTCCGACCTGGGGCTGCGCTACGACCTCACCGTGCCGCTGGCGCGGTTCTACGCGACCAACCGTGCACAGCTGCCGTCCGTGTTCCGCGCGATCCAGATCGCGCCGGTGTGGCGCGCGGAGCGGCCCCAGAAGGGGCGGTACCGCCAGTTCGTGCAGTGCGACATCGACATCATCGGCGACGCGACGGCCCGGGCCGAGGTCGAGCTGCTGACGGCGAGCCTCGACGTCCTCGAGGCGCTCGGTCTCGAGGGCGGCACGATCCGCATCAACGACCGCCGCGCCCTCGACGCGATGCTCGCCGCCTTCGGGTTCGCCGAGGCGGACCGCGCCGGCGTCCTCATCACGATCGACAAGCTCGACAAGGTGGGGCCGGCCGGCGTGGTCGCCGAGCTGCGGGACCGCGGCGCCGACGAAGGCGCCGTCACCGAGTTCGAGGCGTTCCTGAACCGTCCGCAGACGCGCGAGTACCTGCCCTTCGGCGAGGCGCAGATCCGCAAGGCGCTCCCCGAGGGTGTCTCGGACGAGATCGTCGGCCACCTGGTCGGCATCGGCGACGCGGTCGCCGCCGCGCGGGGGACCACCGACGTGCCCCTGCACTTCGACCCGTTCCTCGTGCGCGGCATGGGCTACTACACCGGCACGATCTACGAGCTCGCGCATCCCTCGGTCTCCTACTCGCTCGGCGGCGGTGGCCGGTACGACGGCATGATCGGCCGCTTCCTCGGCCAGGACGTGCCGGCGGTGGGCTTCTCCATCGGGTTCGAGCGGATCGTGGACCTCGTCGGAGCGGGGGAGGATGCCGCATCCGCTGCCGTCGTCCTCATCGCCGACCGCGACGTCCCCCTCGCCGAGCTCGCCGGCCACAAGGCGTTCTTCGTCGCGCAGGGCGCGCGGGTGCGCCTCGAGCAGCGGACGAAGAACCTCAAGGGGCTGTTGGAGCGGTCCGCCGCCGACGGGTACACGTCCTTCGGCACCGTGTCCGCAGGCGCGCCGTCCGCGTCGATCGAGCTGCGTCCGCTCGGCTGACGGCGCTGCGCGGCGCTGCTAGCGTTCCGCGCATGACGCTCACACTCCGCACCGTGCTGCCGAAGAACGGCCCCGCCACCGCGATCGAGTTGACAGACGAACAGGTCGAGGCCCTCGGCGGCGGCAAGCGGGCCGCGGTCCGGGTGACGATCGCGGGGCGCAGCGCGCGCCTGCGTCTCGGTGTGATGGGCGGGCGCAACCTGATCGGTATGTCGAAGGCGGCGCGCGCCGAGCTGGGCGTCGAGATCGGGGACGCGGTCGAGGCGACCATCGATCTCGACACCGACGAGCGGGAAGTCGACGTTCCGGACGACCTCGCGGCCGCCCTCGACGCGGAACCGCAGGTGCGCGCCGCGTTCGATGCGCTCGCGCCGTCGCGCCGCAAGGAGGTCGCTCGTTCCGTCGTCGACGCGAAGAAGTCGGAGACCCGCGAGAAACGGATCGCCGCCGCGGTGGACTCCCTCCGTTCGCCCGCCAGCACCTGACCGCGCACGTCACCGCGACGTCGCCCGTCGTTCACCGGGGCGGTGTGGGATGCGGTGGTGCCACGTTCAGCTCGGACTCCGTTCCCCGTCGCCGTTGCCGCCGCTCTCGGGGTTGTCGGCGCCGTCGTCCTCGGCACCCGGGTCGCGCTCGCGCGGCAGGCGGCGATCGCGCGGCGGCGGATCGGCAAGCCGCTCGGTGACGCCGCCCCGACCGCGGACCGGGTCTGGCGGGCCGGACTCGGGGGCACGCCGCTCGAGCTCCTGCTGCTCGGCGATTCGATCGCGGCGGGTCTCGGGGCGCAGCACCGCAAGGAGACCCTCGGGGGACGCCTCGCGAAAGGTCTCGCGGGGGAGCTCGACCGGCCCGTGCGGCTGCGGACGGGGGCGGTCGTCGGTGCGGAATCGGCCGACCTCGCCGGCCAGATCGACGCGCTCCCGGCGGACTACCGTGCGGATGTCGCCGTCATCATCGTCGGCGGCAACGACGTGACGCACCGGGTGCCGGTCGCCGTGGCGGCGGCCCACCTCGCGGAGGCGATCCGCCGACTGCGTGCCGTCGGCACCGCCGTCGTGGTCGGCACGTGCCCCGACCTGGGCACCCTCCGCGCGGTGCCGCAGCCGCTGCGCAGCATCGGCTCCCGTGCGTCGCAGCAGCTCGCCACGGCTCAGGCCGACCGGGCGCGCGCCGAGGGCGCCGGCGTGGTGTCGCTGCGTCGCGCGGTCGGTCCGTTCTTCCGCATCGACCCCGACGGCATGTTCAGCCTCGATCGGTTCCACCCGAGCGCGCTGGGCTACCGGCGAACGGCCGAGGCGCTCCTGCCCGTCGTGCGCGACGCGATCACGCGCGGCGGCGCAGACGCAGCAACCGGTAGCCGCATCCCGCCAGCAGCACCCCGACCCCGATCGGCACCGACGGCCACGGCAGGGTGACGACGAGGACGACGCACCCGACGCCGCCGACGAGCTGCAGGAATCGCGGGTACCGGCGGGCCGTGCCCCGCTGGCGGAACGCAGCGAGGTTGGCGACCGCGTAGTAGAGCAGCACGCCGAACGACGAGAAGCCGATTGCGCCCCGGATGTCGCCGAGCGCGATGACGGCGACGACGATCAGGACGACCGCGACCTCGGCGTTCCGCGGCACCCGGTGATGCTCGTCCACGGCGGCGAGGATCCGGGGAAGGTCTCCCTCCCGCGCCATCGCGAAGGCGGTCCGTCCGACGCCGGCGATGAGGGCGAGCAGGGCGCCGAGGGATGCCGCGGCGGCACCGATCCGGACGACCGGAGCCGCGGCATCCCACCCTGCGGCCTCGACAGTGGCCACGAGCGGCGCGGTGGACGCGGCGAGCCCGTCGGGTCCGAGGGTGCGGAGGGCGACGACACCGATGACCGCGTACACGACGAGGGCGCCGCAGAAGGCGAGCACGACCGCCCGGGGGATCGTGCGGGCGGGGTCGCGCACCTCCTCGCCGAGGGTGGCGATGCGGGCGTAGCCGGCGAACGCGAAGAACAGCAGGCCCGCCGCCTGCAGGATGCCGAGGGGGGCGGAGCCGGCGATCCCGTCACCCCAGAGGGGACCGGGCGCGCTCGGTGCCGTGAAGCCCGCCACGGCGACGACGGTCAGCGCGATCAGCACGACCGTGACGAGCACGCGTGTCAGCTGAGCCGTCCGCGTGATCCCGAAGAGGTTCACGGCGCCGAGCGCGAGGGCGGCGCCGGCGGCGACGGGTCGTTCCCACCCCGCGGGCGCGATGTAGGCCGCGAAGGTCAGCGCCATCGCGGCGCAACTGGCCGTCTTCCCGATGACGAAGCCCCAGCCGGCGAGGAAGCCCCACCACGGCCCCAGTTCCGCGCGCCCGTAGGCGTACACGCCGCCGGAGGTCGGATGGACGGCCGCGAGCTGCGCGGTCGAGGTCGCGTTGCCGAACGCGATGACGGCGGCCAGCGCCAGTCCGACGAGCAGCCCGGGGCCGGCGACGGCCGCCGCAGGCGGGAAGGCGGCGAAGACGCCCGCGCCGATCATCGAGCCGAGACCGATGACCACGGCGTCGCCGAGACCGAGGCGGCGCGCCAGAGCAGGGGAGGACACGGCGCGAGCGTACCGGATTGGGGCGACCACCCAACTAATTATAGTTGCGCTATAATTACCGTATGTTGATCCGGGTCGACCCACAGAGCACCGTTCCGCTGTTCGCGCAGATCGCGGCCGGGCTCCGCGCCGAGATCACCGGCGGCCGTCTCGGGGCAGGGGAGCGACTCCCCGCCGCACGCGAAGTCGCCGAGGCGCTGCAGGTGAACCTCCACACGGTGCTGCACGCCTATCAGGACCTCCGCGACGAAGGTCTCATCGACCTCCGCCGCGGCCGCGGCGCCGTGGTCACCCCGGCCGGGGCCGCCCTCGCGGGCCTGCGAGCCGAGATCGCGGCCCTGGTCGACAAATCCCGTGCCCTGGGCGTCTCGCCCGACACCCTGTCCGCTCTCGTCAAGGAGGCTGCTCGTGACCACTGACACCCTGACCGTCGTCCGCGGCCGGTTCACCCTCGTCGCCCTGCTGCTCCCCGCCGTGGTGATCCTCGTCGCGGTCGTCGCGCAGGTGCTGCTCCTTCCGGCGGTGCCGGCGGTCGTCGCGACCCACTGGGGGTGGACGGGGGAGCCCGACGGCTTCGCGCCCGCCTGGACCGTCCCGCTCGTCACCGCGATCCTCGGCCTCGGGCTTCCCGCGACCCTCTTCGGAGCCAGCGTGGGCGGGCTGCGCCGCGGCGACCACGGCTTCGCCTACCGCCTCCTGGGAGCCGTCGCGTTCGGACTCGCCGTGCTCATCGGTGGCCTCGGCGTCGCGACCCTCGGCATCCAGGTCGGAAGGACGGATGCGGACGCCGCTCTTCCCGTGCTGCTCCTGCCGGGCGTGCTCCTCGCCGCCGCTGCCGCGGGATGGATCGGGTGGGCCGTGCAACCCCGCGTCCCGTGGCGTCCGACCCCGACGATGCCGGCCGCCGAGGTGCCGGTCCGCGCGGGGGAGCGGGTTGTCTGGATGCAGGGGGTCACCCTCGCCCGCGGGGGAGCCGTAGTCCTGTGGATCGCGTTCGCGATCGGATGCCTCGCCGTCCTGCCCGTCGTCTTCTTCGGCGACCTCGTGACGGCGATCATCTCCGGTCTGGTCGTCGTCGTGCTGTTCGTCGTCGTCGCCACGACCCTGCGCTTCCACGTGCGCGTCGACCCGGACGGCCTGACCGCCGTCTCCGCGGCGGGATGGCCGCGTGTGCACGTCCCGACGCAGGACATCGTCTCGGCGGAGGTCGTCCAGGTCTCGCCGTTCGGGGAGTTCGGCGGGTGGGGCATCCGCTGGCCCGGCGGCGGGCGTCAGGGCGTCGTGCTGCGCGCGGGCGAGGGGCTCCTGGTGCGCCGCCGCGACGGCCGCACCCTCACGGTCACCGTCGACGACGCCGCGACCGCGGCGGGCCTGCTGAGCGCCTATGCCGCGTTGACGCCGGCGCGCCGGGGCGATTGAGTGGCGGCATGGCGCATCCACACCCGTACGATCCGGTCCCCGCTCGCTGGAACGACGTCGACGACTACCTGACGTCGACCCTCGTCGCCCGCGACGACGCGCTCGCCGCCTCGATCGCCTCGCTCGCCGAGGAGGGGCTCCCCGAGATCGAGGTCGCGCCGCTGTCGGGAAAGCTGCTGCACCTCCTCGCGCGCATGACGGGGGCGCGGCGCGTGCTCGAGATCGGGACCCTCGGCGCCTACTCGACCATCTGGCTCGCCCGCGCGCTCCCCGCCGAGGGGCGCGTCGTCTCGATCGAGGCCGAGCCCCACAACGCCGCCGTGGCCCGACGCAACCTCGAGCGCGCCGGGGTCGCTGACCGGGTGGAGGTGCGCGAGGGGCGCGGGGCGGACGTCCTGCCGGCCCTCGAGGGCGGCGAGCCGTTCGACCTCGTCTTCATCGACGCCGACAAGGAGTCGAACACCCTCTACCTCGACTGGGCAGCGCGCCTCGGCCGCCCCGGCACGGTGGTCGTCGTCGACAACGTCGTCCGCTCCGGGCATGTGGTGGAGACGGATGCCGGGGCCCAGGTCGACGGCGTCCGCGCCGGTCTCGCGATGCTCCGCGACGACCCCCGGTTCGAGGCCACCGCGCTGCAGACCCTCGACCGCAAGGGGTGGGACGGCATCGCGATCGCGCTCGTCGTGTGACGGCGGGTCCTGTGCGGCATCCCGCGCCTCACTAGACTCGGGGGCGGACCGACGACGCTCCCGTTCCATCCTCCACAAGCAAGGAGAAACCCCCGTGGCATTGATCGAGGCAGTAGGCGCACGCGAGATCCTGGACTCGCGCGGCAACCCGACCGTCGAGGTGGAGGTCCTGCTCGACGACGGCATCGTCCAGCGCGCAGCCGTCCCCTCCGGCGCATCCACCGGCGCCTTCGAGGCGTACGAGCTCCGTGACGGTGACAAGAGCCGGTACGGCGGCAAGGGCGTCCTCAAGGCCGTGAACGCCGTCATCGACGAGCTCGGCCCCGCCATCGAGGGCCTCGAGGCCAGCGAGCAGCGCCTCATCGACGAGGTCCTGATCCAGACCGACGGCACCGAGAACAAGTCGCGCACGGGTGCGAACGCCATCCTCGGCGTCTCGCTGGCCGTCGCGAAGGCCGCCGCCGACAGCGCCGACCTGCCGCTGTACCGCTACCTCGGCGGACCGAACGCGCGCGTCCTTCCCGTTCCGCTGTTCAACGTCATCAACGGCGGCGAGCACGCCGACAACGGCATCGACATGCAGGAGTTCTTCCTCGCCCCGATCGGCGCCGAGAGCTTCTCCGAGTCGCTGCGCTGGGGCGCCGAGGTCTACCAGGTCCTGAAGAAGGAGCTGCAGGCCGCCGGCTACGCGACGGGCCTGGGTGACGAGGGCGGGTTCGCCCCCGACCTCCCCAGCAACCGCGAGGGCCTCGACTTCCTCGTCAAGGCGATCGAGAAGGCCGGCTTCACCCCCGGTTCCCAGATCGCCCTGGGCCTCGACGTGGCCGCGACCGAGTTCTTCAACGACGGCGTCTACCGCCTCGAGAACAAGGACTGGACCGCCGAGCAGCTCACCGACTACTACGCCGACCTGGTCGACTCGTTCCCCATCGTGACGATCGAGGACGCCCTCGCCGAGGACGACTGGGAGAACTGGACCGCCCTCACCGAGCGCCTGGGCAAGAAGGTGCAGCTCGTCGGCGACGACCTCTTCGTCACCAACCCGCAGCGCCTGGCCGACGGCATCAAGCGCGGAGCGGCGAACTCGCTCCTGGTCAAGGTGAACCAGATCGGCACGCTCAGCGAGACGCTCGACGCGATCGACGTCGCGCACCGCGCAGGCTACACCACGATGCTCTCGCACCGCTCGGGTGAGACCGAGGACACGACGATCGCCGACCTCGCCGTCGCCGTCAACTCGGGTCAGATCAAGTCGGGCGCGCCCGCTCGGAGCGAGCGTGTCGCGAAGTACAATCAGCTTCTGCGCATCGAGGAAGACCTGGGCGAGGCTGCGGAGTTCATCGGCGCCGCCGCGTTCCCGCGTTTCACCGCCTGACGCGCACCGCACAGACACCGACGAGAAGGGGGAGCCGTGGACCGACCATCGGCTCCCCCTTCCCGTGCGTCCCGGACCCCGCGCGGCGCGGAACGCACGCCCCGATCGGGTCGACGCGTCGACGTCCGCGACTGGGTCGGCGGCATCCGGATGTCGGGGTTCATGGGGATCATGCTCGGGCTCGTCGTGCTCGCGGCGTTCGTCCTCGTCCCGACGATCGGCACCTACGTCGACCAGCGGCAGCAGATCGCGGCCCTCACCCACGACGTCCAGGCGACGAAGGACGAGATCACCCAGCTGACGAGCGAGCGCGAACGCTGGCGCGACGAGGCCTACATCGTCGCCCAGGCCCGCGAGCGGCTGTACTATCGGCGGCCCGGCGAGGTCGTGTACCTCGTCGCGGACGACCTCCCCACCGACCTGATCGAGCCCGCGCAGCGCCCCGTCAGCGATGACGTCCAGGAGACGCAGCGCGATTGGATGACGCAGTTCCTGCGCTCCGTCACCGAGGCGGGACTCGCAGGGACCGTGGCCCCGGGCTGACGCCCAGCTCTCACGCGCGTCGCCCGGTACCCTTGACCGGTGCCTCATCCGACACTCTCGCCCGCGTCAGCCGCCGATCACGACACCATGCGTGAGCAGCTGGGGCGCCCCATGCGCGGCGTGATCGGCATCGCGGCGCGATGCGTCTGCGGTAATCCGACGGTGGTGGCCACCGAACCGCGGCTGCCCGACGGCACCCCGTTCCCGACGTTCTACTACCTGACCCATCCGGGGGCGACGGCCGCCATGTCGGCCCTCGAGGCGACCCAGGTGATGCGGGAGCTGAACGACGACCTCGCCGCCGACGAGGACCTCGCGGCGTCCTACGCCCGCGCCCACGACGCCTATCTCGCCGACCGCGAGGTGCACGGTGCCGTCCCCGAGATCGCCGGCGTGTCCGCGGGCGGGATGCCGACCCGCGTGAAGTGCCTGCACGCCCTCGCCGCGCACTCCCTCGCCGCCGGTCCCGGAGTGAACCCGATCGGCGACATCGCCCTCGCGCGCGGGTCGTGGTCGCCGCAGCGGTGCACCTGCGCGACGCCGAGGGTGACCGGATGAGGGGAGTCCGCGCCCTTCTCGCCGCCGCGGTCGTCGCCGTCACGGCGGTGCTCACGGCGGCCGCGCCCGCCCCGTCGCCGACGCCCCCGCCGGTCGATCCGGTGCGGAACATGGAGTACTGGCTGAAGGAGTACGGGATCTCCGAGGCTTGGAAGACGACCAAGGGCGCCGGGACGACGATCGCCGTCATCGACACGGGCATCGGCAAAGGGCCGAAGGAACTCGACGGCGCCGTCGTCGGAGGAGCCGACTTCTCAGGGGTGGGGAAGGCCGACGGCCGCACGCCCGTGGGAGACAGCGACCGTAACCACGGCAGTTGGGTCGCGTCTCTCGCCGCAGGCCGGGGGACGGCGGCCGACAAGGGCATGATCGGGGTGGCCCCGGAGGCCGACCTGCTGTCGCTCTCGATCGGCTTCGGGAGCTCGGCGAGCGTCCCGTTCGTCGATCAGGTCGCCGAGGCGATCCGGTGGGCGGTCGATCACGGCGCCGACGTCATCAACCTCTCGTTCACGACGAACACCCTCGATTGGGACCGGTCGTGGGACGACGCCTTCCTCTACGCATTCGACCACGACGTCGTGGTCGTCGTCGCCGCCGGCAACCGCGAGAGCGGCACCGAGGAGGTCGGCGCCCCCGCGACGATCCCGGGCGTCCTGACGGTCGGCGGGGTGGACCGGGAGGGGCGAGCGAGTCGAACGGCCTCGACGCAGGGCATCGTCATCGGCATCTCCGCGCCGAGCGAGGAGCTGCTGGGTGTCTCCGCGAACGGCGACCTCGTCATCTGGGACGGTACGAGCGGCGCGGCCCCCATCGTCGCCGGTGTCGCCGCCCTGGTGCGGTCCGCACACCCCGACCTGGATGCCGCGAACGTGATCAAGCGGATCATCGCCACCGCGACGCCGAGCGAGCGCGCGAAGAAGGTGCCCGACCCGCTCTACGGGTACGGCCTCATCAACGCCGCCAAGGCGGTCTCCGCTCCGGTGGCGAAGGTCTCGGCGAACCCGATGGGCGACCTCCGCGAGTGGATCCGGCTCTACCGTCGAGCCGAATCGACCCCGCAGACGAGCCCGACCCCGACCCCCTACACGGTGGCACCGCTGCCCGAGGCTGAGCCGCCGAGTTCGGCCGCATCGCCGCTCCTGCCGAGCAGCGATTCGCTGCGCTACGGGACGGTGCCGCTGATCGTGGTCAGCCTGGGGACTATACTGATCGTGCTCGGGGTCACCGCTGCTGCCCGGCGCATCCGATCGGCGCGCACCCCGCGACCGCCGAGCCGTTGAATCAAGGAGTTCTTCCGACTGTGACTACCACTGTGCCCAAGATCCTGGTCGTCGGAGGCGGCTACGCCGGTTTCTACACTGCGTGGAAGCTCGAGAAGCACCTCCGCAAGGGTGAGGCCGAGGTCACGATCGTCGACCCGCTCCCGTACATGACGTACCAGCCGTTCCTCCCCGAGGTCGCGGCGGGCGGCATCGAGGCCCGCCACGTCGTGGTCGGTCTGCGTCGCCACCTGAAGCGCACGCGCATCGTCATCGCCAAGGTCACCGGCATCGACCACGCCAGCAAGACGGCGACGATCACGCCCGAGGTCGGCGAGCCGTGGCAGGAGCAGTACGACCAGATCGTCGTGACCGCCGGCGCCGTTTCGCGCACCTTCCCGATCCCCGGCATCGCCGAGAACGCGATCGGCCTGAAGACGATCGAAGAGGCCGTCGCGATCCGCGACCGCATCCTCACGAACTTCGACCGGGCCGCGAACCTGCCTCCCGGGCCGGAGCGCGACCGTCTGCTGACCGTCGTCGTCGTCGGCGGTGGCTTCGCCGGCATCGAGGTGTTCGCCGAGACGCGCGCCTTCGCGAGTGCGCTGCTGAAGGACTACCCGACGATCTCGTTCGAGGAGACGCACTTCCACCTCATCGAGGCGATGGGGCGCATCATGCCCGAGGTGTCGCTCAAGACGAGCGAGTGGGTCCTCAAGGACCTCGCCAAGCGCGGCGCCAACGTCCACCTCGACACCCAGGTCAAGGGCGCCGTCGATGGGAATGTCGAGCTCTCGACGGGCCAGGTCATCCCGACCGATGTGATCATCTGGACCGCCGGTGTCATGGCGAACCCCACCGTCGTCCGCGGCAGCGACCTGCCCGTCGAGGAGCGGGGCCGTCTGCGCACGCGCGCCGACCTGCGGGTGGGCACGCCCGAGGAGGTCGTCGAGGGCGCCTGGGCCGCCGGTGATGTCTCCGCCGTCCCGGACCTCTCCGGCGGCGGTGTCGGCGGGTTCTGCGTCCCGAACGCCCAGCACGCGGTTCGTCAGGGCAAGCTGCTCGCGAAGAACATCGTGGCCGTCCTCCGGGGCGAGGAGCCCAAGGAGTACTTCCACAAGAACCTCGGCGCGGTCGCCGGGCTCGGCCTCTACAACGGCGTCTTCCAGTCCGGCAAGATCGCCATCAAGGGCTTCTTCGCCTGGATCGCGCACCGCGGTTACCACGGTCTCGCCATGCCGACCTTCGAGCGCAAGTTCCGCGTCGTCGGCGACTGGTGGCAGAACTTCTGGCTCGGCCGCGACAACGTCTCGATGGAGACGCTGCAGAACCCCCGGTACGTCTTCGAGGAGTTCGCTGCGCGTCCGCGTCCGGCCGCCCCCGAGACCCCCGCGATCGACCCGAAGACGGTCGCCGCGGAGAAGACCGGCAAGGTCGCCGCGAGCTGACCGACAGCGTTCCCGCGACCCCCGTTCCGGCCTCGGCCGGCGGGGGTCGCGTCGTGTCGGGGATACGCTGACGGGAGGCCCCCGTAGCCCAATGGCAGAGGCAGGCGACTTAAAATCGCTTCAGTCTGGGTTCGAGTCCCAGCGGGGGTACGACGCCGGCACGATGCTGGGCGGATCTGCATCCCCCCATCGTTCGATGGTCTGCGCGGTCCAGTACACGGCGAACGCGCCCAGGGCGACCGCTTCGCCGATCAGCACGCCCACCGTGTCCGGGTTCGCGATCGCCGCGCCGACCGTCGTGACGAGGGCCGCCGCGATGACGATGGACACCGCGAGGTAGACGCGGCGATATCCCGCCGCAGGGGGATCCTCGCCGAAGGACGTCACCCAGGGGATCGCCGCGAACATCGCGAAGAAGCAGACCGTGGCGACCAGGTGAAGGTTGATTCCACCGGGAAACGGGAACACAGCCGCAGGGCCCGGGGCGAATGCGAGGGTCGCGAGAGCGATGACGACCGCGGACGCGGTGCCTCCGACGATCGCCACCCGTCGCCAGGCCAGGTCCCCGCGTGCCGCCAGGACGATGCCCAGGGCGACGAGGATCGTCACCATCGTCAGGTACACGCCGACCCCGTTCCGGACGGTGGGCAGGACCTCCGACGGGACGGACGGCTCACCGCGGTAGCCGGTGGGGACGATGGCGATCAGCGGGGCGAACACAGCGGCGATGTCGAGGAGCATGGACTCCGTGTCGCGGCCAGAGAGGACCAGCAGTGCGACGCCGGCAGCGGTCAGCGCGCCGACGAAGACGCCGCCCGCGGGGGAGTAGTAGTAGTCGCTGATGGACGGGAGGGGCTGCCCGCCGCTGCGTATCAGCTCGATGAGGACGGATGCCGCCAGGGCCACGACGATGCCGACGAGGGCGAGTCGGAGGTACCGATGCGTGCGCAGACCCGTCACCCCACCGACACTACAAGTCGCACCCCGTGTGCAACGCCTGGGAAGTGCGGCCGGGCGCCCGCATCCACCGGGTCGGCCTCGTTAGGATGATCAGGCTATCGATCGGAGACTCATGGAAATCCTCATCCCGGTCCTCGTCGTCGTCGCCCTCCTCGTCATCGTCGGCGTCTACCTCTGGGCCACCTACAACTCGCTCGTCGCCCTGAACGTGCGGGTCGATGAGGCGTGGAGCGACATCACGGTGCAGCTCAAGCGCCGCGCGGACCTCTTGCCCAACCTGATCGAGACCGTCAAGGGCTACGCCGCGCACGAGAAGGCGGTCTTCGAGAACGTCACTCAGGCGCGTGCCGAGACCCTGACCGCGACCACCCCCGCCGATGCGGGCGTCGCCGAAGGCCACATGCAGCAGGCGCTGAAGTCGCTGTTCGCGGTCGCCGAGGCCTACCCGCAGCTCCAGGCGAGCCAGAACTTCCTGCAGCTGCAGCAGGCCGTGGTCGACACCGAGGACAAGATCCAGGCGTCCCGCCGGTTCTACAACGGCGGCGTCCGCGAGCTGAACACGAAGATCAAGGTCTTCCCGAACAACCTCTTCGCCCGGCGGCTCGGATTCGGCGAGCGGGAGTTCTTCGAGGTGGTCGACGGCGCGGCGATCGCCGAGCCGCCGCGGATCCAGTTCTGACGCGCCGCGTCGCCCGGGGCGCACGTCCTAGGATGGCCCAGTGAGCGGCACCGACGACAAGCACCGGAACGGGTTCTTCGACGCGCTCCGCGCGCGCACCGTCTCCACCGAGGTGTCCCAGACGGTTCCGCGGGGTCTCAAGATCGCGACCGCCTACGCCTGGCGTTTCCTCGTCCTCGCCGCGGCGATCGCGGTGCTCGTGTGGATCGTCATCCAGCTGCGCCTGCTCATCATCCCGCTGCTGGCGGCGATCCTCATCACAGCCCTCGTGTGGCCGTTGTTCTCGTGGCTGCTGCAGCGGCGGTTGCCGCGCTGGCTCGCCCTGATCCTCACCCTGCTGTTGACCATCGCCGTCGTCGTCGGGTTGCTGTGGATCGCCATCTGGCAGATCACGCGGGATGCCGCATCCGTCCGAGACCGCACCGTCCAGGGCATCGCCCAGTTCCGCGACTACCTCATCGAGGGCCCGCTGCATCTGACGGGCGGGCAGATCGACGACGCCGTGCGGCAGGCCTTCGGCATCCTTCAGGAGCAGGCCCAGCTGCTGTGGTCGGGGGCCCTCGCCATCGGCTCTACCCTCGGCCACGTCGCCACCGGCATCCTGCTGACGCTCTTCATCCTCATCTGCACCCTCGCGGACGGCGGCGGGATCTGGCGGTGGACGGTACGGCTATTCCCGACGCGCGCCCGCGCCGCGGTCGACGGGGCCGGCCGGGCGGGATGGCGCACGGTCATCAACTACGCGCGGACCCAGCTCCTGGTCGCGACGATCGACGCCATCGGCATCGGGCTCGGTGCCGCGCTCCTCGGGGTGCCGCTGGCGGCCCCCATCGGCGTGCTCGTCTTCCTGGGCGCCTTCGTGCCGTTCGTCGGCGCGGTCCTGACAGGCGCCCTGGCCGTGTTCCTCGCCCTCGTCTACAACGGACCCTGGATCGCCCTGTGGATGCTCGTCATCGTCCTCGGCGTGCAGCAGCTGGAAGGCCACGTCCTGCAGCCGCTGCTCATGGGCTCGGCGGTCAAGGTGCACCCGCTCGCGGTCGTGCTCGCCGTCGCCGGCGGGGCGATGGTCGCGGGGATCGCCGGCGCGGTGTTCGCCGTGCCGCTGGCCGCCTTCTTCAACGTCGTCTGGCTCTACCTCTCGCGGCGCGGGTGGGAGCAACCGGTGGACCCCGGTCCCGACGACCTCATCTGGAGTACCGTGCCGCGACGCAGGAGGATGACCGCGTGACCGATCAGGCGAAGATCGCCGCCCCGACCCTGGCCGAGTTCGAGACCGCCGCGACCGAACTCGCCGGCGTCGTCTCGCGGACGCCCGTCGAGGACTCGGAGTTCCTCTCGGGCGTGCTGGGCGCGCCCGTGCACCTCAAGCTCGAGAACCTGCAGCGCACCGGGTCGTTCAAGATCCGCGGGGCGACCTACCGGCTGTCGCGCCTGACGGCGGAGGAGCGCTCGCGCGGCGTCGTCGCGGCCTCAGCGGGGAACCACGCGCAGGGTGTCGCACTCGGTGCGCAGACCCTCGGCATCCCCGCGACGATCTTCATGCCGCTCGGCGTCCCCGTCCCCAAGCTCCTCGCCACGCGGGGGTACGGCGCCGACGTCATCCTCGAGGGCGCGACGGTCGAGACCCCGCTCCGCCTCGCGCAGGAGTTCGCCGAGCGGACCGGTGCGGTCTTCATCCCGCCCTACGACAACCACGACATCATCATCGGCCAGGGCACCCTCGGGCTCGAGCTCATGGACGAGATCCCGGGCCTGGAGACCATCGTCGTCGGCATCGGCGGCGGGGGACTGGCGGCGGGAGTCGCCGCCGCCGCGAAGGCCCGCGCCGCGGCGGAGGGTCGCGCGATCCGCATCATCGGTGTGCAGGCCGAGAACTCCGCGGGCTACCCCGGCTCGCTCCTCGCGGGGCGCCCGATCGACGCCGAGCACACCTCGCCGACCATCGCCGACGGCATCGCCGTCAAGCGGCCCGGCGCGATCCCGTTCGACATCATCCGCGACCTCATCGACGAGGTCGTCACCGTCAGCGACGACGACATCGCGCGGGCGATCCTCGTGCTCATCGAACGCGCGAAGCAGGTCGTCGAGCCCGCCGGCGCCGTGGGTGTCGCCGCGATCCTCACCGGCAAGGTGACCGCGTCGGGTCCCACGGCGGCGATCCTCTCGGGCGGCAACATCGACCCGCTGCTGCTGCAGCGCGTCGTCGCGCACGGGCTCGCGGCATCCGGACGGTACATGACGCTGCAGATCCCGCTGCCCGACCGTCCCGGTCAGCTGGCGCGGGTGTCGGAGCTGCTGTCGGTGGTCGGGGCGAACGTCATCGAGGTCCTGCACACCCGCCACGGACAGGGACTGCAGATCAGCGAGGTCATCCTGCAGCTGAGCGTCGAGACGCGCGGCGAGGAGCACCGCGCGCAGGTCCTCGCGATCCTGCAGGACGCCGGCTACGCCCCGACGGTCGTCCCGAACTGAGCGTGCCGGCGCACCCGGGTCATCGACCCGCCCGCGTCACTGACCCGAGTAGGTCTCGACCTTGACGACCTCGACGGTGATCTCGCGCCCGTTGGGAGCGGTGTAGCTCGTCTTCTCGCCTTCGCGCAGGCCCATGATGGCCTCGCCCAGGGGGGAGGCCTCGCTGTAGACGTCGAGCTCGCTGTTCGCGCCGATCTCGCGGTTGCCGAGCAGGAACACCTCTTCGCCGCCGGCGACGATCGCGGTGACGACGGTGCCCGACTGTACGGTGCCGTCGGACTCGGGGGCGACGCCGACCTTGGCGTCCTTCAGCAGCTGCTGGAGGGTCCGGATGCGGGCCTCCTGCTTGCCCTGCTCGTCCTTGGCCGCGTGGTAGCCGCCGTTCTCCTTGAGGTCGCCCTCTTCGCGGGCGGCCTCGATGCGCTTGGCGATCTCCTCGCGGCCCGTCGTCGAGAGCTCCTCGAGCTCGGCGGCGAGGCGGTCGTAGGCCTCCTGGGTCAGGAACGTCTCGGACACGTGATCTCCCGGTGCGGTCGATGGGTAAGCCAAACGCCCCGGCAAGTCACCGGGGCGCGAGAACCTTCAGCTTAGATGATCCAGCAGGAGCGGACAAAACCCGTGGTGGGGCGCGCGGTGGTCGGGATCCGCTCCGTGATGATGCGGGAGTGATCCTCGGATGCCGGGACCTCCACGACTGAGAAGCCGACGATCCCGTGCTCGGCGTCCTGCGCCTCCAGCGAGCAGGCGACCGCCGTGCCGGGATTCACGGTCACCTGCACGCGGACCTCGACGGTGCGGTCGTCGACGAGGGTGAAGCCCGTCGTGTCGGCGTCGACGGAGTTGACGGCGTTCGAGACGGTCGTCCACCCCAGCAGCCCCGTCGCGGCGACAGCGATGACCCCGATGACCACCCAGGTCCACCGACGCGACGCCGCGGAACGCGTGCGGCCGTACCGATCCGCCAGCTTTCGGTCGACGTCGGTCAGGGTCATGCGGCATCCGTTCTAGGCTGGGATTCCAGGCTATTCGCTCTGGCTGAGGAATGAGGTCACATGCCGGATCTGCGATGGCTCGCCGTCTCGCCGAGTCCCACCCCGACGACGCCCCCGCCGGAGGCGGTGACCCCCGGTGTCGCCGGGTTCATCGCGATCGCGATCGTGGCCGTGGTCATCGTGCTCCTCGCGATCGACATGCTCCGCCGCATCCGTCGTGCGCAGTACCGCTCCGACGTCAACGAGATGCTCGACGCGGAGGAAGCGGCCGCACGCGGCGAGGGCCCCGGGGACGACCCCGGCGCCGCGCCGGGCGACGTCAGCCCGGAAGACCCAGCGAAGGGCTGAGGGGCTCCAGCGAGATCAACAGGCACGCGCTCCAGTGGCACAGGAACGCGAGCACCGTGCAGACGTGGAAGATCTCGTGGAACCCGAAGTGCCCCGGCCACGGGTTCGGGCGCTTCATCGCGTACACGACCGCGCCGCCGGTGTAGAGCAAGCCACCGACGATCACGAGCACCATCATCGCCACGCTCGCCCGCAGCAGGTCGCCGAGGTACATGACGGCGGCCCAGCCGAGCAGCAGGTAGAGGGCGACGTAGAGCCAGCGGGGCGCGTGGATCCAGAACACCCGGAAGAGGATGCCGAGAAGGGCACCCGACCACACCAGGACGAGCAGCAGCGTGCCCTGCCCGGGGGCGAGGGCGAGCGTCGCGATCGGCGTGTACGTGCCCGCGATCAGCAGCAGGATGTTCGCGTGGTCGATGCGCTTGAGGACGACTTTGGTCCGCGGCCCCCAATCGAACCGGTGGTACAGCGCCGAATTGCCGAACAGCAGAAGCGACGTGACCATGAACACGGCCGCCGCCCACTTCGCCGGAGCCCCCTGCGCGAGCGCGATCAGGACCACGCCCGCGGCGATCGCGACGGGGAAGGTTCCGGCGTGGATCCAGCCGCGCCAGGTCGGTCGGACCTCCACCCGGGCATCGACCGCACCGGCTTCGAGGAGGGGGAGCTGAGGCATCTCGGCGCCGCCGTCGGCATCGTTTCGGGTCACGCGACGAGCCTACGCTCGCCGCCATGCGCGAGGCTGAATACGCGCCCCTGCTCACCGCGATCGGCGGGCCGGAGTAGCGTAGCCGTGTGACCCGCGCCTCCTCGACTCAAGGACGGGGTCTGCTGTACCGCCTGTACAGCTCGAGGCTGCGTCGGGAGATCGACGCGGGCACCGTGCCGCATCACGTCGCGATGATGATCGACGGCAACCGTCGGTGGGCGCGTCAGCTCGGGTACACCACCGTCTCGCACGGCCATCGCGCGGGCGCCGCCAAGATGCACGAGTTCCTCCGCTGGTGCGACGAGCTCGGCATCCAGGTCGTCTCGCTGTACCTGCTCTCCACCGACAACCTCGTCAAACGGGATTCGCAGGAGCTCACCGATCTGATCGAGATCATCGCGGACCTCGCCGAGACGCTCTCGCACGAGCCGGGCTGGCGGGTCAAGCACGTCGGACGCGCCGAGGTGCTGCCGCCCGTACTGGCGGACGGTCTCCGGACGGCGGAGGATCGCACCCGCGAGAACACCGGCCTGCACGTCAACCTCGCCGTCGGGTACGGCGGGCGCGGCGAGATCGTGGATGCCGTCCGCAGCATCATCTCGAAGCATCAGGAGAAGGGCGGCTCCCTCGAGGAGCTCGCCGAGAGCCTGACACCCGAACAGATCGGCGAGCACCTCTACACCGGCGGGCAGCCCGATCCCGATCTCGTCATCCGGACCTCCGGCGAGCAGCGGCTCAGCGACTTCCTGCTCTGGCAGTCGGCGCACAGCGAGTTCTACTTCGTCGAAGCCCTGGGGCCCGACCTCCGCGAGGTCGACTTCCTGCGCGCGATCCGCGACTTCGGCGACCGCGATCGGCGCTTCGGCAGCTGAGGCGCACCCCCGGCATCCGTGGGAAAATCGGTCGGTGAGCGATCTCGAGTCCTACCTGTCCGGTTTCGACGTCGAACCCGGCTACCTCAACTGGGCCTCCTTCGGGCCCCCGTCGGCCGCGGTGCGGGAGGAAGCGCGTGCCGACGAGGAGGCTTCGGCCACCGGCCGTCCGTCCGGCATCCACCTCATCGCCGGCCATGTCGACGAGGCCCGCGCGCTCGTGGCCGAGGTGCTCGCGGCGGACGTCGATGAGGTCACCCTCGCGCCGTCCACGACGGACGCCCTGTTCCACGCGATGTTCGGCCTGTCGGGGACGGTCGTCCTCTCGCCGAACGAGTACCCGTCGATCCCCGTCGCGGCCCGCCGCGCCGCCGACATCCGGGGCGCCCTCACGGTCCGCGAGCTCGATCCCGCGATCGCGAGCGTGACCCCCGACGCCGTGCGCGACGCGCTCACCGACGAGGTCACGGCGGTGGCCGTCAGCCTCGTCGACTACCGGACCGGGTACCTCGCCGACCTGCCCGCCCTGAGGGAGGTCGTGGGCGACCGACTGCTCATCGTCGACGCGATCCAGGGGTTCGGCGTCGTCGACGTCGACTGGGCGGCGGCCGACGTCGTCGCCGGGCACGGGTACAAGTGGGTCCGCGCCGGCCGCGGGACGGGCTTCGCGCGGTTCTCGGCCCGCGCCCGGGAACGCATCGCCCCGGTGCTCGCGGGTGTCGCCGGCACCGACGCGGAACTCGGCGACCTCGAGGTGGGTCCGCCCAGGGCGGGCGCCGCCGCCTACGCCGTCTCGCGTCCGGACCCGCAGGCGGCGGGTCGCCTGAGCGCCGCCCTGCGCGAGATGACGGATGCCGGCATCCCGGCCGTCGCGGGGCTCGTCGCCGAGAACGCGCGACGGGTCATGGCGATCGCGGACGCGCACGGCATCCCGGTCCTCACCGATCGCGACCGGCACGCCGGGATCGTGGCGTTGGCCCCCGAGCCGGGGCGCGCGGGGGTCATCGCCGCCGAACTCGCCAACGCGGGTGTCATCGCGACCGTGCGGGACGGGCTCATCCGGGTCTCCCCGCACGCCGGCACCTCCGACGCCGCCTTCGACCTCCTCGAGGGCGCTCTCGCCGCCTCCCAGTCGGGTCCGATCGTCTCCCCGCCCGCCGCCGTGCTGCCGCTGCTCGGCTGACACGGAGAGTTCACGCATCCGACACATCCGGCGGCGTGTCGCGGCGCCGCCGTGTCGCTCGGGGCGCCTACGTTCATCCCAACGGGCAAAGCGCCTGTTCGAGTCGGCCTCTCACGACTCGTGACCCCAGGTCGACTCGTGACTGCCGGGTGGGTTCCACCCGGGGCGGGAGTGGGTTGTGGCCACACGAGCACCTGAGAAGCAGCAGCACCAGGACGGGACCGCGGACGCGGCCCAGGACCAGGATCTCCGCACGTACGTGCTGGACACCTCCGTCCTGCTGAGCGATCCGCGCGCGCTGTTCCGCTTCGCCGAGCATTCCGTCGTGCTGCCGGTCGTCGTCGTCACGGAGCTCGAGCGCAAGCGTCACGATCCCGAGATCGGCTACTTCGCCCGCCAGGCTCTCCGCCACCTCGACGAGTTGCGGGTCGAACACGGCCGACTCGACTTCCCCGTGCCGGTCGGCGCCGGCGGGACGCTCCGCGTGGAGCTCACGAACACCGACCCCACCGTCCTCCCCGCGGGGATGCGGCTGGGCGACAACGACACCCGCATCCTCTCCGTCGCGATGCACCTGAGCCAGGAGGGTCAGGCGGTCACGGTCGTCTCGAAGGACCTCCCGATGCGGGTGAAGGCCGCCTCGCTCGGTCTGCACGCCGAGGAGTACCTGGCCGAACAGGCCGTCGACTCGGGATGGACCGGTATCGCCTCGATCGACCTGTCGGGCGACGAGGTCAGCGACCTCTACGACAGCGAGGTGGGTGTCAGCGAGGACGTGCGCGGGCTCCCCGTCAACACCGGTCTCGTCATCCACTCCGAGCGCGGCTCCGCCCTCGGCCGGGTCACCGGCGACGGCTCCTACCGCCTCGTCCGGGGGGATCGCGACGTCTTCGGCTTGCACGGGCGTTCCGCCGAGCAGCGCATCGCGATCGACCTCCTGCTCGACCCGGAGGTCGGGATCGTCTCGCTGGGCGGCCGAGCGGGTACCGGCAAGTCGGCCCTCGCCCTGTGCGCGGGACTGGAATCGGTGCTCGAGAAGCAGCAGCAGAAGAAGATCATCGTCTTCCGGCCGCTGTTCGCGGTGGGCGGTCAGGAGCTCGGTTACCTGCCCGGCGACCAGCAGGAGAAGATGAACCCGTGGGGGCAGGCGGTGTTCGACACCCTCGGGTCCGTCGTCACCGGCAACGTCCTCGAAGAGGTCGTGGCGCGGGGGATGCTCGAGGTCATGCCGCTCACGCACATCCGCGGTCGGTCGCTCCACGATGCGTTCGTCATCGTCGACGAGGCCCAGTCGCTCGAGCGCAACGTCCTGCTGACGGTCCTCAGCCGCATCGGCCAGAACTCGCGCGTCGTCCTCACCCACGACGTGGGGCAGCGCGACAACCTGCGGGTCGGCCGTCACGACGGCATCGCGTCGGTCATCGAGACCCTCAAGGGCCACGACCTGTTCGGCCACGTGACCCTCGTGCGGTCGGAGCGCTCGGCGATCGCCGCACTCGTCACCGACCTGTTGGAGGCCGGCGAGCTGAGCTGACCCCGTCCGTACCGGCGACGCCCCCGACAGATCGGCCGGGGGCGTCGCCGTGTCCGTCGCTCACTCCCAGCGGTAGCCCTCGCCCCGGACCGTCACGATGTGGTCGGCCCCGAGCTTCGCACGGAGGTAGCGCACGTAGACGTCGACGACGTTCGAGCCCGGGTCGAAGTCGAGACCCCAGACACGGCTCAGCAGCACCTCGCGCGTGAGGACGTCGCCGGGGTTGCGCAGGAACTGCTCGGCGAGGGCGAACTCGCGGGACGACAGCTCGACGTCCCGTCCGTCGACGGTGGCCCGCCGGCCGAGGATGTCGAGCATCACGCCGCCGCGCGTCAGGGTGGTCGGCGCGCTCGCGGCGCTGTCGCGCAGGCGCGAGCGGACGCGCGCCATGAGCTCGGCGACCGCGAACGGCTTGGGGACGTAGTCGCTGGCCCCGGCATCCAACCCCTCGATCGTGTCGCTCGTGCCGCTGCGGGCCGTCAGCATGATCACCGGTGTCGTGTCGCCCGAGCCGCGCAGCTCGCGGAGGACGTCGAAACCGTCCATCGTCGGCAGCCCGACGTCGAGGACGATGAGGTCGACCTCGCCCGCCAGCGCGATCTCGAGGGCTTCGGGGCCGTCGTCGGCTCCCACGGCCTCGTAGCCCTCGGCGTGCACGGCGCGCGAGACGAGCGAGACGATGTGCGGTTCGTCGTCGACGATCAGGATGCGGGTCATTCAGTGGCCTCTCGCTGCAGGAGGACGTCGCCGGCGCGGATCGGGGACGGCAGGGCGCCCCGGGTGCCGGTCGGGATCTCCAGGGTGAACGTAGCACCGCCGCCGGGGGTGTCCGCCACGGCGCAGTGCCCGCCGTGCGCCTTCGCGATCGCATCGACGATCGCGAGTCCCAGTCCGGAACCGCCGACGTGGCGCTTGCCGGTGCCGCGGTCGAAGCGGCGGAAGATGCGGTGACGGACGGCCGGGGGGATGCCGGGGCCGTGATCGCGCACCCAGAGCTGCGCGCCGCCGGCGTGAACGGCGCTGCCGATCTCGATCGCGGTGCCGGCGGGGGAGTACTTGGTCGCGTTGTCGGCCAGCTGCAGCCACGCCTGCAGCAGGCGGTCGCCGTCGGCGCGGATGACCCCGTCCGCGCACTGCTCGACGCGCCACGCGTGATCGCCGATGACCCCGACCATCTCGAAGACCCGCTGCGTGAGGGCGGCCAGGTCGACGTCCCCCGTCGACACCTGCCCGCCCTCGACCGCGGCCAGCACGTCGATGTCGCCGATGAGGCGTGTCATGCGATCCAGCTCCGCCATCCCGAGGGAGCGGATCGCCTCGACGTCGTCGGGGTCGGCGGCATCCATCATCTCGAGGTGACCGCGCACGATCGTGATGGGCGTCTTCAGCTCGTGACGCACGTCGTCGAGCAGGCGTCGCTGGTTCTCGAACGCCCCCTCGACCGTGTCACCCGAGGGGAGGGATGCCGCGCCCCGCCGTTCGAGCACGGCCCAGCCCACGACGCCGACGCCCGCAAGGGCGGGGACGGCGGTCGCGCCCCACACGAGCGCGGTCCAGCCGGCTGCCTGCGGGGCGGTGAGCAGGACGACCACGAACGCCGCCGCACCCACGCCGACGAGGCCCGCCGCGGCGACCGCGAGAAGGATCCCGAGTCCCGGCGTGCCCTGTCGCGGTGGTGCGGCGGCGCTGTTCACGCTCCGATTATCAACCAGGGTGGGTCATCGAGAGGAGGTCGAGCTTCTCGTCGAGCTGCTGCTCGGTGAGCTCGCCCCGCTCGACGTACCCGAGCTCGATCACCGCGTCGCGCACCGTGATCCCCTTGGCGACCGAGTGCTTCGCGATCTTCGCGGCAGCCTCGTAGCCGATGAGCTTGTTGAGCGGGGTCACGATCGACGGCGACATGCCGGCGTAGGCCGCTGCGCGCTCCTCGTTCGCCACGAGACCCGACACGGTCTTGTCGGCGAGGACCCGCATCGCGTTGGAGAGCAGTCGGATCGACTCGAGCAGGGCCGTGCCCATGACGGGGATCGCGACGTTCAGTTCGAAGGACCCGGATGCCCCGGCCCAGGCGACCGTCGCATCGTTGCCGATGACGCGGGCGGCGACCATGAGGGTCGCCTCCGGGACGACCGGGTTGACCTTGCCCGGCATGATCGACGAGCCCGGCTGGAGGTCGGGGATGTGGAGCTCGCCGAGACCGGTGTTCGGCCCCGATCCCATCCAGCGGATGTCGTTGTTGATCTTCGTCAGCGAGACGGCGATGGTGCGCAGGGCACCCGAGGCCTCGACGAGCCCGTCGCGGTTGGCCTGCGCCTCGAAGTGGTCCTTCGCCTCGGTGATCGGCAGTTCGGTCTCGGCCGCGAGCAGCGCGATGACCTTCTGCGGGAACCCGAGGGGCGTGTTGATGCCGGTGCCGACGGCGGTGCCGCCGAGCGGGACCTCGCCGACGCGGGGGAGGACCGACTGCACGCGCTCGATGCCAAGACGCATCTGACGCGCGTACCCGCCGAACTCCTGGCCGAGCGTGACCGGGGTGGCGTCCATCAGGTGGGTGCGGCCGCTCTTGACGACGCTCTTCCACGCCTCGGCCTTCTCCTCGAGCGCCACGGCGAGGTGGTCGAGGGCGGGGATGAGGTCGTCGATCAGGGCCTGCGTGACGGCGATGTGGACCGACGTGGGGAACACGTCGTTCGACGACTGCGAGGCGTTGACGTGGTCGTTGGGGTGGACGGGAGCGCCGAGCTTGCGGGTCGCGAGGGTGGCGAGCACCTCGTTCATGTTCATGTTCGAGGAGGTGCCCGAGCCGGTCTGGTACGTGTCCACCGGGAAGTGCTCGTCGTACGCGCCGGTGACGACCTCGTCCGCCGCCCAGGCGATCGCGTCGGCGATGGCGCCGTCGAGGGTGCCGAGCTCCTTGTTGGCGAGCGCGGCCGCCTTCTTGATGCGTGCCAGGGCCGCGATCTGCGTCGACTCGAGGCCGGAGCCCGAGATCGGGAAGTTCTCCACCGCGCGCTGGGTCTGCGCGGCGTAGAGCGCGTCCTTCGGAACACGCACCTCGCCCATCGTGTCGCGCTCGATGCGGTACTCGGTCGGCTCAGTCATGGTCGTTCACGTCCTCGTTTCAGTGACTGTCGTGCGGGGTGTTGAGCTCAGGCGACGTCGCCCACGACGACGTCGGGGATCGCCGTGCCGTCGGCGAGGCGGTAGTTGGCGCCGACGATCGCGACGCGACCCTCCGCGACGGCCTCGCTGATGAGCTCGGACGAGCGCAGGATGCCGGCGACGGTGTCGCGGAGGTGCTCGCGGCCGACCTCTTCGGCATCCACCGTCTGCGCCGTGGCGCCCTCGTGGGCGGTGAGCACGCGTCGGACGGCCGGGACGATGGGGGCCACCTGTCGCCAGATGTTCGCGGGCAGGGCGGGCGCATCCGCCGCGGTCGAGTCGATGGCCGCGCGCACGGCGCCGCACTCGTCGTGGCCGAGGACGACGATGAGCGGGACGTTCAGCACGGCGACGGCGTACTCGAGGCTGCCGATGACCGAGTCGGAGACGACCTGGCCGGCGTTGCGGATGACGAACAGGTCACCGAGGCCTTCGTCGAAGATGATCTCGGCGGCCAGTCGCGAGTCGGAGCAGCCGAACAGGGCAGCGGTCGGACGCTGCGTGTGTGCGAGTTCGTGACGGCGTTCGGCGTCCTGCCGGGGATGCCGCGGCTCACCGGCGACGAATCTCCGGTTGCCCTCCAGCATGGCCGTCCAGACGTCTGCGGGGGTCGTCGTGCTCAACGGAGCTCCTCTCTCAGGGTGCGGATCTGGTCGCCCAGGCTCGCGGCGACGGTCTCGGCGGCGCCGCGGTCCGTGGAGGCGGCCAGGCCGATGACGACGGTGTCGGTGCCCGCCGTGGTGGCGAGGGCGTAGTCGATGGTGTCGACGGCGCTGGGGAGGTCGTAGACGTCCCACTCGATGCCGTCGATCGTGGTCGTCCCAGTCGGGGCGTAGCCGCCGAGCTCCCGCGAGACCCAGCCCTCCGGCGGGGCGAAGGCCTGCGTCACCTCGACGTAGCCGGTCGACGGCGCGTAGACGACGCGCCATTCGCCGCCCTCGACCTTCGCGGAGTTCGCGCGCCACTCGTCGGGCGCGCTGGGGACGATCACACCGTGCCCGGCGGTCCGCTCCGCCTCTGCGGCGGCGACGGGGACGTCGGCTTCGGGGATGTCGGCGGGGGTGCCGCGGGGGACCCCGAGGTAGACGACGGCCATGATGCCGACGCACACGATGAGCGCGGCGATGAGGTTGCGGAAGGTCTTGCTCGAGCGGTAGCGCTCGGAGGCCGCGGCTTTGCGCGCGGCGGTCTCCTCGGGTGTCTCGGGTCGGCCGAGCTCGGCGACGATGCGGGGCCGGGCCATCAGGGCGCCGTTCCGCCGTCGGGACGCGCCTCGTCGAGGCGTCGCTTCGCGCCGAGCAGCCATTCCTCGCAGCGCGCGGCGAGGGCCTCGCCGCGGGTCCAGAGGGCGAGCGACTCCTCGAGGGTGGGGGAGCCTTGCTCCAGCTGCGCGACCACCTGCACGAGTTCGTCGCGGGCCTGCTCGAAGGAGAGGGTCGACACATCCCCGGCGTCGGTCGTCATGGCCTCCATCCTAGTTCGCGGGTGACGGGCCTTCCGCCCCGGCCTCCGGCACCTCGCCGGACGAGCGCGCCGCGAAGGAGCCGCGACCGACGGTGACGACGACGTCCGTGCCGACGGGGGCCTGTGCGGCGTCGCGGACGATGGCGCCGCCCGGCAGGTGCGCGATCGCGTACCCGCGGTCGAGGGTCGCACCGGGGGAGAGGGCGCGCAGCGACGCCCGCAGCTCCGCCGTCGTGCGGGCCGCGGCATCCCATCGCCGTCGCATGACGTCACGCCCGCGCGACGACAGCGCCACGACCTCCTGGGCTCGACCGGTGAGCATCGACTCCGGGTCTCGCAGCACGGGACGCGAGCGCAGCTGAGCGAGCGCCGCGATGTCGTGCGAGACGCGCTGGGTCAGCCGCGTGCGGGCGCGGCTGCGGAGCTGCTGGACGAGCGCGCGCTGCTCGGACACGTCGGGCACGACGCGCTTGGCCGCGTCGGTCGGGGTCGACGCACGCAGGTCGGCGACCTCGTCGAGGAGCGGATGGTCGTTCTCATGTCCGATCGCCGAGACGACGGGGGTGGATGCCGCGGCCACCGCGCGGACCAGGCGCTCATCGCTGAACCCCAGCAGCGACTGCGGGTCGCCGCCGCCGCGGGCGATGATGATGACGTCGACCTCAGGATCGGCGTCGAGGGTGCGGAGGGCGGCGAGGGTCTCGGGGACGCAGCGGTCGCCCTGGACGGCGGCGTACACGGTGCGGAAGACGACGTGCGGCCAGCGCAGCTCGGCGTTGCGGTGCACGTCCTTCTCGGCGTCGCTGCGCTCGCCCGTGATCAGTCCGATCACGTGGGGGAGGAAGGGGAGGGGCTTCTTGCGTGCGGGATCGAACAGTCCCTCGGCCCGGAGCGTGGCGCGGAGGCGTTCGAGCCGCTCGAGCTGGTCGCCGAGGCCCGTGTGGCGCATCGACGAGACCGTGAAGGTGAAATCTCCGGTCTTCGTGAAGTAGTCCGCCTTGACGCAGGCGATCACGCGGTCGCCGATCTTCAGGTCGTCGGGGGTGCGCTGCAGCGTCGAGGACCACATCCGGAACGAGAGCATGCCGTCGCCGGCGGCATCCTTCAGGCGTCCGAAGACGTGACCGCCCCGCAGGTTCCAGGCCGTGATCTCGCCCTCGACCCAGACCGACCCCCACTTCTGGACGAAGTCGCGGATGGTCTCGTTCAGTCGGGAGACCGAGGTCGGCGTGTCGGGGGAGGAGTCCCGCGGGTGCACGGCGTCCGGCGGCGGGACGGCGCCCGGCTCGGTCTGGAAAGTCGTCACGGACACCCATCTTGCTGCACACGTCCCCCACCCAGCCGGGGCTTCGTACAATCGAGGGGTGACCTCACCTGCCGTTTCGCTGCCGATGCCCCGAATCCCGGGAGCCCGCGGGCGGCTCGTCGACCTCCCCGTCCAGGGCTCCAAGCGCGTCCTCCTCGCCGCTCCGCGCGGCTACTGCGCGGGCGTGGACCGCGCCGTCATCGCGGTGGAGAAGGCGCTCGAGCGCTACGGCGCGCCCGTCTACGTGCGCAAGCAGATCGTCCACAACATCCACGTCGTGACCGAACTCGAGTCGATGGGCGCGATCTTCGTCGACGAGGTCGACGAGGTGCCCGAGGGCGCGCACGTCGTCTTCAGCGCGCACGGCGTCTCGCCCGCGGTCGTGAACGCCGCCGCCGACCGTGGACTGCAGGCCATCGACGCGACCTGCCCGCTCGTCACCAAGGTGCACCGCGAGGCCGTGCGGTTCGCGCGCGACGACTTCGAGATCCTCCTCATCGGGCACGACGGTCACGAAGAGGTCGAGGGGACCGCCGGTGAGGCGCCGGACCACGTCACCGTCGTGAACTCGCCCGAAGAGGCCGACACCGTCGAGGTGAAGGACCCCGACAAGGTCGTGTGGCTCTCGCAGACGACGCTGTCGGTGGACGAGACGATGGACACGGTCCGCCGCCTCCGCGAGCGGTTCCCCAACCTCCAGGACCCGCCCTCCGACGACATCTGCTACGCGACGCAGAACCGTCAGGTCGCGATCAAGAAGGTCGCGAAGGATGCCGACCTCGTCATCGTCGTGGGCTCGGCCAACTCGTCCAACAGCGTCCGGCTCGTCGAGGTCGCCCTCGAGTACGGCGCGAAGGCGGCGTACCGCGTCGACTACGCCCACGAGATCAAGCAGGAGTGGCTCGACGGCGTCGAGACCGTCGGTGTCACCTCGGGCGCCTCGGTCCCGGAGGTGCTCGTGACCGAGGTCCTCGAGGACCTCGCCGGCGCGGGGTACCGGGATGTCGCCGAGGTGAAGACGGCGGAGGAGGACCTCATGTTCTCGCTGCCGAAGGAACTCCGTCAGGACCGCTCCGGCCGCACCGACGACCGTGCCCTCGGGGGGCGGACCCGCCCGTGAGCGACGACCCCCGACCGCGACCGCAGTACGGGGAGTACGCGACGCCCGAGCAGCAGCGCGCCGCGATCCGGCAGCCGGAGCCGGAACCGGCGGCACCCGTCGACCCGCCGCATCCGCCCACCGCCCCGGCGACGACCGTGGCGGCCCGTCCGACGCGGATGGCGGACCGCATCATCACCGTGGCGCTCCTGGCCTACGGCCTCGTGACCGTCATCGGTGCGATCCCGCAACTCGTGGACTTCACGTCGTTCGCGAAGACTTGGATGGAGGTCGCCGGCGTCAACGGCGAGTTCACCAACACGGCCCAGGGCGCGCTGTGGGGCGGGGTCGGCGCGACCGTCTTCGCGGTGGGCTGGATTCTCACCGCGGGGTTGTCGTGGTGGTCGCTCGCGAAGGCCCGCGCGAGCTGGTGGATCCCGCTCGTCGGCGCCATCGTCACGTTCGTGATCGTGAGCGTCTGCCTCGTGATCCCGATCTTCGGCGACCCGGGCCTCGTGCGGGGCCTCGCGCTCGGTTCCTAGCACCTGGTAGTTTTAGGGCTGCTGCGGGTGTTCCCTCGCGTGCGTCATCTCGGGAGGGGAATCGTGACCGGCACACCCCGGAGGATCGCCTCCACCGCCGTCGCTCTGGCCGCGACGATCGGTCTGCTTCTGGCCGGCGGGCCCGCCACGGCGGCATCTAATCCCGCAGCGACCCTCGCCGCGGCGACCCCCTCGCCGACCGCCGCGGCGCTGACCGCGGGCACGGTGGCCGTCACCGGAACCCCCGCCGTCGGGGCGAAGCTCACGGCGACCGTCGTCGGGTTCGGCCCCGCTCCCGTCACCGTCGCGTACCAGTGGATGCGCGGGGGAGCCGTGCTTCCCGGCGCCACGGGGGCGACGTACACCCCCGCGGCCGCCGATGCCGGCGCGACGCTGTCGGTCCGCGTGACCGTTGCCAAGACCGGGTACACGTCCCTCGTGCGCACGAGCGCGGGGGTGGTCGTGGCGCGCCTTCTGACGCCGCCGTCCGCCGTCACGATCTCGGGCGCGGGCACCGTCGGCGCCACGCTGACGGCGGCCCCCGGCACCTGGGCTCCCGCGGGGACCGCACTCGCGTATCAGTGGCTCCGCGGCGGCGCCCCGATCGCGGGAGCGACGGCGCGCACGTATCGCCTGGTCGGAGCGGATGCCGGTACCACCGTCGCGGTGCGCGTCACCGGCACGAAGACGGGCTACACCCCGGCCGTTCGCACGTCCGCCGGGATCGGCGTGCTCGCCCCCTTCACGTCGACACCGAAGCCGACCATCACCGGGACGGCCGCAGCGGGCAGGACGCTGACCGTGAGTCCGGGTTCGTGGCGACCGGCGCCCGACCAGCTTCGGGTGCAGTGGCGGGTCGACGGCGGAGCGATCGAGGGCGCCACCGGGACGAGCTGGGAGGTCCCGACGTGGGCCGCCGGCCGCTCGGTCAGCGTCTCGGTGACCGCCGTCAAGAAGAATCATCGGAGCGTCACGACGACCTCGGCGGGCAAAGCCGTGGCCCTCTCGCTCGGGTCCGTGATGACCCCCGGGACGACCCTCCGTCCGGGCGTGCTGCTCACCTCACCCGACGGTCGCTACACGTTCGGGCTGCGCGGCGACGGCAACGTGGCGCTCACGCGTGACTACGCCCTCGTGAGGAGTGCGCGGACGACCGGCACCTTCGACGCCAGCCTCCTCTTCTCGGGCGACGGGGAGCTGCTCCTGCTCGACGAGCGCGGCGTCTCGGTGTGGTCGTCCCAGACCGCCGGGCTCGAGGCGAGGGCCGCGATCCTCGGCAACGACGGGGTGCTCCGGCTCGTCGACGGCGACGGCGACGACGTCTGGACGAGCGCGGCGATGTCCGCCCAGCCCGACGCGACGGCCGCCGGGCCGTCGGTGCCCGGCCGCTACGGGTGGGCGTACCCGCTGCGCCCCTCGGGTACCTTCACGACCTACTCGGGCCACAGCGGCGACGACATCGCCGCGCCCACCGGGACGCCCGTCTACGCGATGCGGGGCGGGACCGTCTCGGTCCGCGAGGTGTGGATCCGGACCGGCTGCCCCTCCTGGGCGTCCAACACCACGAAACAGAAAGAGGTCGTCGTGACCTCGACGGTCGACGGGATGCGGCTCGAGCAGGTGTACGCCCACCTCAGCGCCTTCTCGGTGAAGACGGGTCAGACCGTCGCCGCCGGACAGCGGATCGGGTCCGTCGGTTCCACGGGGTGTTCGACCGGCCCCCACCTGCACACCGCCTTCACCGTCGACGGGGTGCGCTACGCCCTGTACCCGCGTGACGTCCTGGGCACCGCCCGGTACTGAGCCCGGCGACACGAAACCCCGGTCCGTGCGGACCGGGGTTTCGTCGTGGGGGCCGCTCTGCTCAGACGCCGAGCGACTTGCCGGCCGAGCCGAGCTGCTGCGTCGCGGCGACGACACGCTCGGCCATCGCGGACTCGGCGACCTTGCCCCAGGCGCGCGGGTCGTACAGCTTCTTGTTGCCGACCTCGCCGTCGAGCTTCAGGACGCCCTCGTAGTTCGACAGCATGTAACCGGCGACCGAGCGCGTGAAGGCGTACTGGGTGTCGGTGTCGATGTTCATCTTCACGACGCCGTTGCTCACCGCGAGGGCGATCTCCTCGTCGGACGAGCCGCTGCCGCCGTGGAAGACGAGGTCGAGCGGCTTCGGGCCGGTGCCGAAGTGCGCGGCGATGCCCTCCTGGATCTCGCCCAGGAGCTCGGGGCGGAGCTTCACGCCGCCCGGCTTGTACACGCCGTGGACGTTGCCGAAGGTCAGCGCCGAGATGTAGCGGCCGTTCTCGCCGAGGCCGAGCGCCTCGACGGCCTTCGTCACGTCGGCGACGGTCGTGTACAGGGCGTCGTTCGAGCCCTCGTGCGCGACACCGTCCTCCTCGCCGCCGACGACGCCGACCTCGATCTCGAGGATGGCGTTGATGTTCTTCATGCGCGGGAGCAGGTCCTGCGCGATCTGGATGTTCTCGTCCAGCGGCACGGCCGATCCGTCCCACATGTGCGACTGGAAGATCGGGTTGCGTCCGGCCTTGACCTCGGCCTCGGAGGCCTCGATGAGGGGGAGGACGAAGCCGGGGAGGGCGTCCTTCGGGCAGTGGTCGGTGTGGAGGGCGACGGTGATCGGGTAGTTCTTCGCGACCTCGGTGACGTACTTGGCGAAGGCCAGGGCGCCGGTGGCGCGGCCCTTGACCGTGTGGCCGGCGAAGTAGTCGGCACCGCCGGTGGTGACCTGGAGGATACCGTCGGAGCCGGCCTCGGTCAGGCCCTGGAGGACCGCGTTGATGGTCTGCGAGCTCGAGACGTTGATCGCGGGGTAGGCGAATCCGCCTGCCTTCGCGCGATCCAGCATGTCGGCGTACTGGTCAGGGGTGGCGACGGGCATGTGAGCTCCTCGGGACGGGGTGTGGATTCAGGCCAACTCTATCGAAGGGTCGGCATCCGCTCCGGTTCGGGGTCAGCCTGCGTATCGCGCGGGGCCGGTCTCTTCACCGATGGAAAGATTCGGCATTCCTTCGTGTCCGTCACTACGGAATCCGCGGGGCACGAGGGAGGCCGGGCCTAGGCTGAGCCCATGGTGAGCCTGACTGCCGACATGAGTCCGCTGCATCCCGACCGCAACCTCGCGCTGGAGCTGGTCCGCGCGACGGAGGCTGCCGCGATCCGCTCCGTCCCGTTCATCGGGCGCGGCAAGAAGGAGCTCGCAGACGGCGCGGCCGTCGACGCCATGCGCGCCTTCCTCACGACGGTGAACTTCGACGGCGTCATCGTCATCGGCGAGGGCGAGAAGGACAACGCCCCCATGCTCTTCAACGGCGAGCGTGTCGGCACCGGGCGCGGACCGCAGTGCGACATCGCCGTCGACCCCATCGACGGCACGACGCTCACCGCAGAGGGGCGCAACAACGCCCTGTCGGTCATCGCCGTGGCCGATCGCGGAGCGATGCTCGACGCCTCGACGGTCTTCTACATGGACAAGATCGTGACCGGCCCCGCCGGCGTCGGGGTGGTCGACATCCGTCTGCCGATCGCCGAGAACATCCGCCGCCTCGCGAAGGCGCTCGACAAGCCCGTCGACGAACTCGTCGTCTCGGTCCTGAACCGGCCGCGCCACGCGAAGCTCATCGAGGAGATCCGCGAGGCCGGCGCCGGCACGCGACTGATGAGCGACGGCGACGTCGCCGGCGGCATCAACGCGGCACGTCACAACGCCCGCACCGACATGTGCGTCGGCATCGGCGGCAGCCCGGAAGGCATCGTCACGGCCTGCGCGATCAAGGCGCTCGGGGGTCACATCCAAGGACGGCTGTGGGCTCGTGACGACGACGAGAAGCAGCGGGGCATCGACGCGGGACTCCGGCTCGACGACCACGTGTACGAAGCGGACGACCTCGTCCGAGGGAACAACACCCTCTTCGTCGCGACTGGCGTCACCAACGGCGAACTGGTCGCGGGGGTGCGTCGGGTGGGCGACTTCGTCTACACCGAGAGCGTGGTCCTGCGGGGGGCCTCGGGCACGCTTCGGCGGATCTCTTCGGAGCACCTCACCTCGAAGTGGCTGTGATCCGGTCGGTCGCCGAGACCTCGTAGCGGACACGCGCGCTGAGCGTCAACCCAGGACCCGGCACGACCCCTCTGGCACAATGGTCGATGGTGTCAGCTGTCCCCGGCACTCGCCACCGCCCCCAGGAGTTCACATGTCGACCGCATCCAGTGACCCGCGCACGGGCCAGCTCTCGCTCACGGGTCACCTCCCCGTCACCCCGACGGGCCAGATCCCGATCGTGGGTCAGGCGACCGGTGGTGTGCGTCCCGTGACAGCACCGATCGCCGTGGCCGACGACCCGGCCCGCCGTCCCGACGTCCTCCTGCGCCGTCGCATGCCCCCCGGGCACGAAGTGAACGCGTGGTGGCTCATCGGCGCGTTCCTCGCCGTGTCCATCGGCGTCGTGGGTCTCATGACCTTCTTCCCCTCCTGAGCGCTCAGTCGCTCGCGACGCGTCCGCGCAGCTCGCCGAGATCGGCCGCCTGCTCTCGATCCTCGAGCAGTTCGGGAGCCGTGAGTCGGCGTGTCGTCGACTCGATCGTGGTCGGCGACGGCAGCTCCTCGAGCTGCGTGTCGTCGATCCCCGGGAACCGTCGGGCGCTCACCAGGACGCGGGTCTCGAGGGACCCGGCGAACCGGTTGTAGCTGTCGACGGTGCGCTCGATCGCGCGCCGGAGGTCGTCGGCGTGACCGGCGAGCGAGCCGAGCCGGTGGTACAGCTCGTTGCCGAGATCGAACAGCCGGCGCGCCTCGGTGGACACGTCCTGCTGCGTCCACGTGTAGGCGACGGTCTTGAGGACCGCCCACAGGTTCACGGGGGAGGCGAGGGCGACCCGCCGACCGAACGCGTACTCGAGGAGGGCCGGGTCCTCCTCCAGGGCGGCGGCGAGCAGCGACTCGCTCGGGATGAAGCAGACGACGAATTCGGGGCTCGACGGCATCCCGGCCCAGTACTTCTTCTTCGCGAGGGCGTCGATGTGGCCGCGCACGGCGGCGACGTGTCGGGCGAGGAGCCTGCTGCGCCGCGCGGCCTCCTCGCCGACGGCGGTCACGGGGATGGCGCTGGCCTCGAGGTAGGCGTCGAACGGCGCCTTGGCGTCGACCGCCAACGCCTTGTCGCCGGGGAGCCGGACGATCATGTCGGGGCGGCCGGCCCCGGCATCCGTGGAGATCGAGGTCTGCGTGTCGAAGTCGACGTAACGCGTGAGACCCGCGGACTCGACGATGCGGCGCAGGTGCGTCTCGCCCCACACACCGCGCGCGCCGTTGGAGCGCAGGGCTCCGGCGAGCGACTCGGTCGTGGCCCGCAGCGCCTCGTCGGACTCCTGGGCGCGGCGCAGCTGCTCGGCCAGCGACCCGAACTGCTCCTGCCGGTCGCGCTCGAGGTGATCGACCTTCTGCTGCATCGCGGCGAGGGTCTCCTGCACGGGGGCGAGCGCGCGCAGCACCGTCTGCTCGCGGCGTTCCCGCTCGTCGCGCGCGGCCTGCTCGGCGTGGATGCGGGCCGTCACGTCGCGGTGGAGCGAACGCTGCTGGTCGAGCTGGACCTGCAGGGCATCGCGCGCCGCCTCGGCCGCCGAGGCCTGCGCCTGGAGCGCGCCCCGCCGCCCGGCTTCACGAGCCGAGACGACCGCGCCCGCGGCGACGGCGCCGGCGAGGAGGCAGAGCACGGCGAGTACGACGGAGAAGACGGCATCCATGTCCGTCATGGTGCCCCAGGCCTCCGACATCCGTCGTCGCCGCGCGGGCGAGGGGTCTCAGGCGGCGGTGGCGGGAACGGCGGAGGGGATCTGCGGGATGCGGACGCCCAGGAGCATCGCGAGCTCGACGAGGTCGCCGGCCCCGGCGCGGGCCGCTGCGTCGATGACGATCTGCGCGCACGCGAGCGCGTCGGCGGTGGCGTCGTGGTGGGCGAAGTCGAGGTGGCCGGCGGCCGCCGCGACGAACGGGAGCCGGTACGACGGGAGGTCGTACGTCTTGCGCGCGACGTGCAGGCTGCAGAGGTAGCGGGCCTCCGGCGGGACGTGACCGGTGACCTCGCATGCGGTGCGGAGGACCCGCATGTCGAAGCCGGCGTTGTGGGCGACGAGGATGTCGTCGCCGACGAAATCGAGCAGGCGCGGCAGCTGCTCCGTCCAGGTGGGGGCCGTCACGACATCGGACTCGCGGATCCCGTGGATGCCGACGTTGACCTCGAAGAAGCGGTCGTGGCCGACCGGGGGGCGGATGAGCCACCCCTCTGAGGCGACAACGCGACCACCCCGGACCCGGGCCACTCCCACGGCGCACGCCGAGGCATTGGAGGGATTCGCCGTCTCGAAGTCGATCGCGGTGAAGTCCAAGGGCATGCCCTCACCTTCGCCGCCGGGAGGGCCGCCCCGGCGGAGGCGCGCCGCCGGGAACCGGGACCGGCGGGCGGGGCGCCGCGCGCACGCCGCGTAGAGTGGATGCCCGTGGCTCTCACCATCGGAATCGTCGGACTGCCCAACGTCGGCAAGTCCACCCTCTTCAACGCCCTCACCAAGAACGACGTGCTCGCGGCGAACTACCCGTTCGCGACGATCGAGCCGAACGTCGGCGTGGTGAACCTGCCGGACCCCCGGCTCGACACCCTCGCGGAGATCTTCTCGTCCGAGCGCATCCTGCCCGCGACCGTGTCGTTCGTCGACATCGCCGGCATCGTGCGCGGTGCGAGCGAGGGCGAGGGCCTCGGCAACAAGTTCCTCGCGAACATCCGCGAGGCCGACGCGATCGCCCAGGTGGTCCGCGGGTTCGCCGACGACGACGTCGTCCACGTCGACGGGGCCGTGAACCCGAAGAACGACATGGAGACGATCAACGCCGAGCTCCAGCTCGCCGACCTCGAGACCCTCGAGAAGGCGATCGTGCGCTACGAGAAGGAGGTGCGCGGCAAAAAGCTCGACCCCTCGGTCCTCGAGACGGCGAAGGCCGCGCAGGAGGCGCTGCAGCGCGGCGAGCTCCTCTCGGCATCCGGGATCGATCTCTCGCCCATCCGCGAACTCGGCCTGCTCAGCGCCAAGCCGTTCATCTTCGTCTTCAACGTCGACGAGGCCGTGTTGACGGATGCCGCCCGCAAGGCGGAACTCGCCGCGCTGGTCGCGCCCGCCCAGGCCGTCTTCCTCGACGCGAAGATCGAGTCCGAGCTCGCCGAGCTCGACCCGGAGGATGCTGCGGAACTGCTCGCCTCGACCGGGCAGGACGAGTCGGGCCTGGACCAGCTCGCCCGGGTCGGGTTCGACACCCTCGGGCTGCAGACCTACCTGACGGCCGGCCCCAAGGAGGCCCGCGCCTGGACGATCGGCAAGGGATGGAAGGCGCCGCAGGCCGCCGGCGTCATCCACACCGACTTCGAGAAGGGCTTCATCAAGGCCGAAGTCATCTCGTTCGAGGATCTCGTCGCGACGGGCTCGGTCCAGGAGGCGCGGGCGAAGGGCAAGGCGCGCCTCGAGGGCAAGGACTACGTCATGCAGGACGGCGACGTCGTCGAGTTCCGCTTCAACAACTGAAGGACCTCTCCCATGTCACAGATCCA
Source organism: Microbacterium sp. CnD16-F (assembly GCF_024124465.1). Lineage (NCBI taxonomy): Bacteria > Bacillati > Actinomycetota > Actinomycetes > Micrococcales > Microbacteriaceae > Microbacterium > Microbacterium sp. CnD16-F. Next base: position 51,532 of record NZ_JAMXSA010000001.1, on the reverse strand, counting down.
GCGCCAGGTGTTCGACGCCGAGGCTCGTGCCATCCCGTTCATCGATGAGGGGGAGGGTCCCGCCCTCGTCCTCATACCCGCTCAGGGCCTCGACGTGGCTTACCTCGGCGGGCTCGCGAGCATCCTCGAGGAGGAGGGGTTCCGGATCGTCCGCATCGGTTCGCGGCGCCCCGGCCCCGCTGCGGTGTCGATGCACGACCTGGCGCAGGACGTCATCGACGTCCTCGACCACCTCGGGATCGCCGCGGCGTGGATCGGCGGGCACGCGTTCGGCGGCGCGGTCGCGCGGACGGTCGCCCTCGACCACCCCGGCCGGGTCAGCGGAGTCCTGCTCCTCGGCGTCGAATCGACGCGTCCGCTCGAAGACGACGCCGCCCGCGCCCTCCAGACCGCGTTCGCCACGCCCGTCGAGGCCCCCGACGCGGATGCCGTCCGCACCCTCGTCGGCCCCGGGATCGACACCGCGCTGGCCTGGGACGTGTTCGCCCGCTCGCGCGACCTCGAGGTCGAGGACCTGCAGAGCGGAGCCCTCGCCTCCACCCCGGTCGCGGACTGGGCGACCCTCGCGGCATCCCTTCCGATCCTCATCATCCAGGGCGCCGACGACGCGATCACACCGCCGGCGAACGGCGACGATCTGCAGGCGACCGCGGCCGACCGCACGAGCGTCGTGCGGCTGCCCGGTGCCGGCCACCTCTTCCCCATGACCCACCCGGGGGAGACGGCCTTCCAGATCGAGGATTACCTCGGCTGGGACTGATCAGCGGGAGCGCCGCAGCGTCTCGCTGGGCTGCTCGCCGAACTCCGCGCGGTAGTGCTGCGCGAAGCGCGGCAGGTGGGCGAAGCCCCAGCGCCGGGCGACGTCGGCGACCGTCGTCTGCGGCGGTTCCGCGGCGACCAGTTCCGCCCGGACGGCGGCGAGACGTGCGCTCCGCACGTACGCGGCCGGTGTGGTGTCGAGCACGCGCGCGAAGGCGTTCTGCAGCCCTCGCACGCTGAGGCGCGCGGCCCGCGCGATGTCGCCGACGCTGAGGGGGTCGGCCAGGTGCACGTCGATGAACGCGGTCGCCCGGCCCACGGCATCCGTTCCGGCGCGGGTGTCGGGCCGGTCCGCGACCGATCGGATGTCGAACGCGTGCTGCGTCGCGGCGAAGACCGCATCGACGGCGGCCTGACGGATGAGGGGGTTGTGCAGCAGCTCGGGATCGTCGAAGACACGGGTGACGTGGTCGATCGTGAGGTCTCAGTGCCGTTGCAGTTCGGGGGAGAGGGCGTGGGTCGCACCGAAGTGCAGTGCGGACTCGTCGTGACCGGTGAAGGCGCCGAGGGCGGGTAGATCCACGCTGACGATGTCGGCCGTCACCTTGCGCGACCACGACTCGGCTCGCCCGGGCCGCAGCAGGAACGGCCGGCCCGCGTCGACCTCCTCGCCGTTGGTGACGGTGCGGAGGTCGCCCTCCCGGCGCCGAGCGATCGCGACCGCGCCGGTGATGGCGGACTCGACGTGCAGGTGGGTGTCGATGCCGAACGAGGTCAGCAGGAGGCGGTCGTCACCGACGATCCGCTGCCGGAGGGCGAGGGGGGAGCCGATGTCGCGGACGGCGATCCGGGTACTCAGCTGCGCCACGGCGCTCTGCACTCATGCGGCGTCGCTCGCGACGATGGTCTGGTCGCGGACCTTCGGATCGACCTCAACGCCCATGCCGGATTCTCCTGACGAGCCGGCGCCGGATCACCCGATCCGCTCCGATGACCCTACCCCGGCCGCGGCGCTTCCCTGCGGCTCGGGCACGAGGTAGAGGCCGGAGGGGGAGTTCGCGACGTAGCTGAGCGCGTCGAGCCAGGCGGGGTTGAGGCTCGGCTGCCGGCTTCCGAAGTATTGGAAGGTCAGGTCGGCGCCCGGGTGGAGCCAGACGACCTGTCGGCCGTCGCCGAGGCTCTGGTCGTTGCGCCACATGAACGTGAACGACTCGCCTCGGCGCAGTTTGGTCGTGATGACCACCTGCAGGTGGGCGAGCACCCGGTCCTCGAAATCGACACGGATGCGTTCGTTGTAGATGAACTTTCCCACGGTGCTCCTTCTGCGGCGGTGTAGCCATTATGCGCACGGATATCCGTTTTGCGCAGGTCGACCCCGCCGGCCCGGAGACCGCGGGGGGATCATAGGATGAGACGCGGGCACCGGTGTGAGGAGACCCCATGACCGTGCTCGAGGAGCACTTCCGTTCCGCGGATCTCGGCGAGACCGAGTCGTACATCCGGCGCAGCTACGGCAACGTCCAGCTCGACGCCGACGACCTCGTCTTCGAGGAATCGAGCACCGGCGACGAGCAGTTCGGTCTCCGACGGCTGCACGTGAAGGGCAGCTACAGCGCGTCGTGCGAGCTCGAGGCCGTCATCGTCGTGCGGAGCGACGACCGCTACGAATGGGAGGTCGACGGCGTCCGGGGCACCGCCGAGGCTCCCGTGCTGTTCCAGCCGGGGACACTGGACTGCCGGCTCCAGGACGCCCGGGTCCGTGTCGTCGCGCTCCCCGTCGAGGTCCTGACGGACGTTGCGCGGACCGTGTACAACGACGACACCCTGACGCTGCGATTCGGCGGTACCGCCCCGTCCACTCCGGCTCTCTCCCGGGCGTGGCGCTCCGTGGCGGCGCTGGCGTTCGACACCGAAGCCCTCCTCGGCAACGACCTCGTGCGCGCCTCCGTCTTCCGCTCGCTCGCGGTCACCACCCTCGAAACGTTCGCCGCCGTCGAGGATGCCCGCGTCCGGCGCGAGACGATCGCGCAGCAGCAGGCCGCCTACCGGATGGCGGTGGCCTTCCTCGAGGACCACGCCTCGCTGCCGATCACGATCGACGACGCCGCCGCTGCGGCGGGTGTCGGCTCGGCGGCGCTGGACCGCGCGTTCCGCGCCCACTCCGTTCCGGGACGCACCCCCGCAGAGCACCTGACGGCGGTCCGGCTGGATGCCGCGCACGCCGACATCCTGCGCGCCCCGCTCGACGGGACGGTGACCGTCGCCGAGATCGCCTCACGCTGGGGGTTCACCGAGACGGGGCTCACCCGTCACCACCTGCGGAGCTACGGGACGACGCCCCACGAGCTCCTCGGGCTCTGACGCGCGCGGGTCAGTCCTCGTCGGCCTCGGGTTGACCCGGTCCCGGCCCGGGGCGGGCGACCGCGTCGTCGGCGATGTCGATGCGCGTCACCCCGTCGTGCTCGCTCACCCGGACGTCGTACTCGGCACTCGGCGCGCCACGGTCCTCGGGCTTGTCGACTCCTGCGGTGTCGTCGGTCATCGCCGGTCCTCTCGTCGTGTCGTCCGTGAACGCTACCCCGCAGCCCGTCGCGTCGTGCCCGCCTTGCGCCGGACGGGGCCGGTCGCTAGCGCCGGTCGCACAGACCTCCCGCAGGGCCGGACGCGGGAGAATCGAGGCATGCGCGTCCTCTCGTCCCTCCCCGCCTCCGTGCGCGCCGCTCTCGCCGGCATCGTCGTCGCTCTGGCGGCGGTCCTGACCGTCGCGAACCCCGCCGCAGCGCACGACGAGCTCGTCGGGAGCTCCCCGGCCGCCGGCGCCGATCTGGCCGAGGCGCCCGCGGAGATCACCCTCACGTACTCGGCCGCCATCATGACCGAGGGGGCGACGGTCGCGGTCTTCGACGCGGCGGGGCGCGACTGGGCGGAGGGCGATCCGACCATCGACACCAACACCCTCACGATGGCGCTCGACGGGGAGCTGCCGGCCGCCGGCTACGTCGTCGAGTGGCGTGTCGTCTCCAGCGACGGGCACCCCATCAGCGGGACCATCCCGTTCATGGTCGGCGGCGGCGCCCCCATCACCTCCGACGACGTCGCCGGTGAGGCCCTCCCGGGCGACGACGGTGCGCTGCTTCCCGTCGTCGTGGGCTCGGTGATCGCGGTCGCCGTGATCGCCGTCGTCGTCGGCATCGTCCTCTCCCGTCGCCGGACCCGGTCGGACGAGAGCTGAGACGACGGATGCCGCACCCCGCGCGCCTGCGGGGGTGCGGCATCCGGTGGGTCAGACGGTCTGCGCCGCGTGACGTCCTTCGGCGATCTCCTCGACGAGCTTGGCGTCGAACGCCGGCAGGTCGTCGGGGGTGCGGCTCGACACGAGGCCGGCGTCGACGACCACCTCCTCGTCCTGCCACGTCGCCCCGGCGTTGACGAGGTCGGTGCGCAGGCTCGGGTAGCTCGTCAGGGTTCGCCCGCCCAGGACGTCGGCCTCCACGAGCAGCCAGGCGGCGTGGCAGATCGCGCCGACCGGCTTGTGCTGCGCGAAGAAGTCGCGCGCGAAGCGGACGGCGGCCGCGTCCAGGCGCAGGTCGTCCGCGTTCACGACACCGCCCGGGAGGACGAGGGCGTCGAAGTCCGCGGCCTCCGCCTCCTCGGTCGTCACATCGACCCGCTGCTCGTGCCCGTTCTTACCGGTGATGCTCCCGGCGTCGGGGGAGACGAGCACGGCGGTGGCGCCGGCATCCGTCACCGCCTGCCAGGGCGAGGTCAGTTCGCTGTCTTCGAATCCGTCGGTCGCGACGAACGCGACACGCTTTCCGCTGAGGGTTCCGTCGGTGCTGCTCATGGCCCGCACGTTACGCCGCGGCCCGCGCCGGTGGCGGGCCCTTGACCGCGGCCCCGCCCGCGTTTATGCGGCGTAGGCTGATCGACATGGCGATGTCGAACCTGCCGACCCCGAACCTGCAGCCCGTCCCCACGACGACCGATGCCGCCGACGAGAAGCCGTCGCTCCAGATCCTCGATCAGGGCGCCGCGTGCTGCGGCGGCGGCAGCTGCAGCATCGACTGACCGCTCCCGCACCGGCGGCGTCAAGGCGCGGCGGGGATCAGTGCGCCGCGGCGGGGAGATCGACATCGCCCTCTGCGGGCTTGCGGACGAACAGGGCGAGGGCGACCGCCGCTGTGGCGACGATCGCACCGACGAGGAACGCCGCGTGGATGCCGTCGGCCTTGGCGATGACCTCGTCGCTGCCCTCGGCGATGGCGCCGGCCGTGACCACGGTCATGATCGCGACGAACACGGCGGTGCCGGCGGCGCCGGCGACCTGCTGCAGCGTGCCCACCGTCGCCGAACCGTAGGGGTAGAACCGGCGGGGGAGCGAGCCGAGCGCGGACGTCATGAGCGGGGTGAACGTGAGTCCGAGCCCCAGGCTCAGCGTGAGGTGCACCGCGATGACGAAGGCGACACCGGTGTCCGGACCGAAGAACGTCATGCCCCACAGGGCCGCGGCGGCCAGCAGCATCCCCGGGATCACGAGGGGGGTCGGTCCGAAGCGGTCGAACGCGTTGCCGACGAACGGCGCCATCGCGCCCATGAGGATGCCGCCGGGGAGCAGCACGAGCCCCACCCCGAGCACGTCCAGGCCGAGGACCTGCTGGAGGTAGATGGGGAGCAGGATGATCGAGCCGAACAGCGCCATGAACACGATGACGACGAGCACGATCGCGAGCGAGAAGGCCGGCGTCTGGAACGTACGGAGATCGAGGAGGGCGCTGTCGGTCTTCTGCAGGTGGAGCTGGCGCAGGACGAAGAGGACGAGGGATGCGGCGCCGACGGCGAGCGGGATCCAGACGGGCACGGGGGTGTGACCGGATGCCGATTCGCCGATCGCGCTGAAGCCGTAGATCAGCCCACCGAAGCCGAAGGCCGACAGGGGCACCGAGAGCAGATCGAAGCGCGCATCGGGTCGCGTCGTGGTGACGTTCTTGACCCACACCGCTCCGAGCGCCAGGGCGAGGAGGGCGATGGGCAGCATGACCCAGAAGATCGCGTGCCAGGTCAGCGTCGACAGGATGACGCCGGAGACGGTCGGGCCGATCGCCGGCGCGACCGCGATGACCACGGAGATGAGACCCATCATCCGTCCGCGGTGCGACGGCGGGACGATGTTGAGGACCGTCGTGAACAGGAGCGGCAGCATGATCGCGGTGCCGCTGGCCTGCACGATGCGGCCCACGAGGAGGAAGCCGAAGCCGGGGGCGAGGGCGGCGATGAGCGTGCCGGCGGCGAACAGGCTCATCGCGGCGAAGAAGACGGAGCGCAGCGGGAAGCGCTCGAGCAGGAAGCCGGTCAACGGGATGACGACAGCCATCGTCAGCAGGAAGCCGGTGGTCAGCCACTGACCCGTGGCGACGGTGATGTCCAGGTCCGCGACGATGTCGGTCAGTGCGACCGACATGGTCGTCTCGTTCAGGATGACGACGAATGCGGCGACGACGAGCAGCGCGATGACCGGACCGGTTCTGGCGGGTCGCGAATCGGTCGGGACGACGGGAGTGGAAGCGGTGTCCGAAAGGGGCACGGGGATCCTTCGAGTGGGCGGGATGCGGCGGAGGTGCCGGGCCCGGGCGAGCCGTTCAGCTTAACGGATGCTGTGAGCCGGGCATTCCCGCGCCGGCGCCGCGACCCCGGCGCGGGGTTATGGTGACGGGATGAGCATGGGCGGACCCGGAGGCGGGCGGGGCGGGTTCCGTGCGGTCGACGAGGAGGCCCAGCGCCGCCGCAACGCGTCGGCCCCCGAGGTCCCCGACCTCGGCCGCCGCGTCGCCGCGCTGTTCCGGCCGTACCGCCGCCGGCTCGCGGTGACGGCGGTCCTCGTCGTCGCGGGTGCGGCGGTCGGCGTCATCCCGCCCCTTCTCGTGCAGCGGATCTTCGACGACGCGCTCTTCCCCGTCGACGGTTCGTCGCCGCGGCTCGGCCTGCTCGGTGTCCTCGTCCTCTCGATGATCGCGCTGTTCGTGCTCGGCGCGGGGCTCGGCATCGCGCAGACGTGGCTCACCTCGACCGTCGGCAACCGCGTCACGGGGGACCTGCGGGTGCGGATGTTCGAGCACCTGCAGGCCATGGACCTCGGCTTCTTCACCCGCACGAAGACGGGCGTCATCCAGTCCCGTCTGCAGAACGACGTCGGCGGCGTCTCGGGCGTGCTCACCAACACGGTGACGAGCATCCTCGGCAACACCGTCACGGTGATCTCGGCGCTCGTCGCGATGGTGCTGATCGACTGGCGGTTGACCCTCATCGCCGTCGTGATGATGCCGATCCTCGTGCTCGTCCAGCGCCGGGTGGGCCAGGTGCGGGCGCGCATCGCGGGGCAGACGCAGGAGTCCCTCTCCGAGCTCAGCGCGATCACGCAGGAGACCCTGAGCGTCTCCGGCATCCTGCTGTCGAAGTCGTTCAACCGCCAGCGCGCAGAGTCCGAGCGGTACGCCGCCGAGAACCGCACGCAGATCGGCCTGCAAGTGCGGCAGGCGATGAGCGGTCAGGGCTTCTTCGCCGTCGTGCAGATCATCATGTCCTCGGTGCCCGCCGTCATCTACCTCGTCGCGGGCCTCTTCATCTCGGGCGACGGCCCCGCGATCACGGCCGGTGCGGTCGTAGCCTTCACGACGGTGCAGGCGCGCCTGCTGATGCCCCTCATGGGCCTCATGCGCGTGGCGCTGGACGTCCAGACCTCGCGCGCCCTGTTCGCCCGCATCTTCGAATACCTCGACCTGCGCCCCGCGATCACGGACCGCCCCGACGCGATCGACGTGACGGCGGCGCCGGGTCCGCTCGGACGGATCGAGTTCCGCGACGTGTCCTTCCGATACCCGGATGCCGGTCCGCAGAGCCCCGCGACGCTCGACGGCGTGTCCTTCGTCGCCGAGCCGGGCCAGCACGTCGCGTTCGTGGGACCGTCTGGGGCCGGCAAGACGACGATCCTCTACCTCGCCCCACGCCTGTACGAGCCGGCGGCGGGCACGGTGCTGTTCGCCGGTGCCGACGTCCGCACCCTCACGCACGCCTCGATCATCGACCGGATCGGGATCGTGTCGCAGGAGACGTACCTCTTCCACGCCTCGATCCGCGACAATCTGCGTTACGCCCGGCCGGAGGCGACGGATGCCGAGATCGAGGCCGCGTGCGTCGCCGCCAACATCCACCACGTCATCGCGGGTTTCGAAGACGGGTACGACACGATCGTGGGCGAGCGCGGGTACCGGCTCTCGGGCGGGGAGAAGCAGCGGATCGCCATCGCGCGCGTGCTGCTCAAGGACCCGCCCGTGCTGCTCCTCGACGAGGCGACCTCGGCGCTCGACACGGTCTCGGAACGCGTCGTGCAGGAGGCGATCGACGAGGCGGCGCGGGGGCGCACCACCCTGTCGATCGCGCACCGGCTCTCGACGGTCGTCGCCGCGGACGTCATCCACGTCGTGAGCGGCGGGCGCATCGTCGAGTCCGGCACGCACGCCGAGCTCCTCGCTCTCGGCGGTCTCTACGCGGAGCTCGCCGCCCAGCAGATCGCGGCGGGGCGCATCGAGGGCGCGGTCTGATCCGCACCGCGCCCGCGCGTCACCAGGCGAGGGCGGCGGCCCGGAGCGCGGCGGAGTCCTCGTCGAGAGGGATGCCGTCGCGCTCGGCGCGCTCGGTGAGTCCACGGGTGAACGCGCCGAGGAGCTTCCGGTAGGCGTCATCGGGGTGGTGTTCGGCGATCCTCACGAGGGCGGGGACGTCCATTCCGAGGATGAGGCGCACCCGTGACCGGGCGGCGGCGGTGCGCCCGGCGGCATCGAGGACCGCGAGGCCGCCGCTCATGCCGTCGAGGTAGTCCTGCAGGACGGGGACCGCGTGACGGAGCTGCGTGATCGAGGTGCCGTCGGCGCGCTCGCGCCAGTGGACGACGACGTCGGGGATCACGTCGATGCCGTGGGCCGCGCTGTAGAGCTGCTGGGCGACGACCTGGTCCTCGTAGGCCTTGTCCTCCGTGAACCGCAGGCCCTCGCGGTGCCACAGGTCCAGGCGGCTCACCTTCGACCACGCGACGATGTTGCCCGAGACGTCGGGGTGTTCCGCCAGGCTCGTGCCGCGCCGGGCGGGGGAGGTCGAGGCGGCGACCCACGGCTGCACGACCCCGGGGGCGTAGCGACCCGCGGCATCCGCTCGCAGTCGGACGTACGCGCCGACGGCGACCTCGCTGCCGGAGGCCTCGAGGCTCCCCACGAGGATCTCGAGCGCGCGAGGGGTCATCACGTCGTCGGCGTCGAAGAAGCCGACGAGCGGGGTGTCGACGAGCTCGAGCGCCTCGTTGCGCGATGCGCCGAGGCCACGGGCCACCTCGTGGCGCACCAGGCGGAAGCGAGGATCCGCCGCCGCGGCGGCCGCGAAGGCCTCGGCCGTCCGGTCCCGCGAGGCATCGTCGACGAGGATCGCGCGGAAGTCGCCGCGGGTCTGTGCGCGGAGGGAGGCGAGGGCTTCGTCCACGAAGGCGCCGACATCGCGGCCGGGCACGATGACGGTGACGGTCGGGGAGCTCATCACCGCGATCGTACCGCCGCGACGGAGGCCGCGACCGCGTCGGCGATCCGGGTCGGGTCGCCCGCGGCGTGGTGGCCGAAACTGAACCGCACGGACGACTGGGCGACCTCGGGGGCGATCCCGAGGGCGACGAGGACGTGCGACGGTTCGTCGCTGCCCGCCGCGCAGGCCGAGCCGCTCGAGGAGACCACGCCGCGGCGTTCGAGTTCGAGGAGCACGGCCTCGCCGCTCACCCCCGCGAACGTGAAGCTCGCGGTGCCGGGGAGGCGACGGGTCGGATGCCCCGTGGGGACCGCTTCGGGGACGAGCGCCTGCACGCGGGCGACAAAGGCGTCCCGGAGGACGGTGACCCGGGCGGCGGCGGCGTCGCGCTCGCGTTCGGCGAGTTCGAGCGCGAGGGCGAACCCGACCGCGCCGGCGACGTTCTGCGTGCCGCTGCGCCGATCGCGTTCCTGACCGCCGCCGTGGAGGACGGGCTCCAGGGGGATGCGGCCCCGTATGGCGAGGACGCCGACCCCCTGGGGTGCGCCGATCTTGTGGCCCGCCAGCGACAGGGCGTCGGCGCCGGTCCCCGACAGCGGGAGCCATCCCGCCGCCTGCACCGCGTCGAGGTGGAAGGGGATGCGGCTGCCCGCCGTGACGGCGGCCAGGGCTGCGGCATCCTGCACCGTGCCGATCTCGTTGTTGGCGTACCCCACCGACACGAGGACCGTGTCGTCCTGCAGCGCGCCGGCGAGGACCGCGGGGTCCAGCACGCCGTGCGGGTCGACCGGTAGGCGGGTCGCCCGTACGCCGTGGACGCGTTCGAGGTGGTCGACCGAGGCGAGGACGGACTCGTGCTCGATCGCGGTGGTGACGACGTGGCCGGGGCGTCCGTGACGCAGGAGGGCGGCGACGGCGACCCCCTTGATCGCGAGGTTGTTCGCCTCCGTCGCCCCGGACGTGAAGACCACGTCCCCCGGACGCATGCCGAGCACCGCGGCCACCCGCCGCCGCGCGTCCTCGAGCGCACCCGCGGCATCCTCCCCGACGGTGTGGTGGCTCGACGGATTGCCGAACCGGTCGCCCAGGAAGGGCAGCATCGCCTCGCGCACCTCGGCGCGCACCGGGCCGGAGGCGGCGTGGTCGAGGTAGAGCACGTCAGGCCTCGTCGATGCGGACGTCGAGCCCCAGGTCGAGCGCGCGCGCCGAATGGGTGAGGGCGCCGACGGAGATGACGTCCACGCCGGTCTCCGCGATCGCGCGGACCGTGTCGAGCGACACGCCGCCCGACGCCTCGACCGTCGCGCGTCCGGCGACCTGGGCGACACCGGTCCGCAGGTCGGCGAGCGAGAAGTTGTCGAGCATGATCGTGCCGATACCGGCGGCGAGCACGGCCTCGATCTGGTCGAGGCGGTCGACCTCCACCTCGAGGTGCGTCGTGTGGGGCAGCCGCGTCTTCGCGTCGCGGAGGGCGTCGGCCACCGACATCCCGGAGCGCACCAGGACGGCGAGGTGGTTGTCCTTGGCCATGACGGCATCCGACAGCGAGTACCGGTGGTTTGCGCCGCCGCCGCTGCGGACCGCGTGGCGTTCGAACGCCCGCAGGCCCGGCGTCGTCTTGCGCGTGTCGGCGATGCGCACACCGGTGCCGGCGACCGCGTCGACGTAACGCGCCGTGAGGGTGGCGACCCCCGACATCCGCTGGGCGAAGTTCAGGCCGATGCGCTCCGCGGTGAGCACCGCGCGGGCGGGCCCGGTGACGACCGCGAGGACGTCGCCGGGGGCGAACCGGGTCCCGTCGGCGGCGCGCACGTCGACGGCCACGCGCGCATCGGTCAGGGCGAAGGCCGCTGCGAAGACCTCACCGCCGCTGAACACGCCGGACTCGCGCGCGACGAGCTCCGCCGTCGCGGTCGCGGATGCCGGGATGAGCGCCTCGCTCGTGAGGTCGCCCCACGGCGCATCCTCGGCGAGGGCGGCGCGGACGGTCGTCTCGATGACGGCGGGGGAGAGCATCAGGCAGCGCCTTCCAGGTCGGTGCGGGCGGTCGGTGCGGCGAGGGCGGCGGGATCGTCGGTGCGCAGGTGGGACCCGACGGATCCGGTGCGTGCGGTCGCCGCGGCGACGACGAGCTGCGCGACCTGCAGAAGGTTCGCGTCCTCGTGAGCGCGGACCGTGGCCGGTGCCGGCGTCTCCGCCCGCCACGCGGCAAGGGTGCGGGCCGCGCGCATCAGCCCCGTGCGGTCGCGGGATACCCCGGCATCCGCCCACATCACGTCCTGCAGTGCACGCCGGGAGAACGGCGGATGCGGGATGCCGGCGGTCGCCGGCTCGACGACGGGCGATGCGGGCGCTCCCGTGGGCACGGGCCAGGGGCGCCCCGCGTCGGTCGCCGCGGCGGTCCCGGCGCGAGCGCCGAACACGGCGCCTTCGAGCAGCGAGTTCGAGGCGAGCCGGTTGGCGCCGTGGACCCCGGTGCGGGCGACCTCGCCGACCGCGTAGAGACCCGGGACGTCGGTGCGGCCGTCGAGATCGGTCACGACCCCGCCCATGAGGTAGTGCGCGGCCGGGGTGACGGGGATCGGCTCGCGGGCCCAATCGAGGCCGCGCGCGCGGACCGCGGCGTCGATCGTCGGGAAGCGCGCCGCGAGGAACGCCGCGCGGCGGTCGGGGTCGCTGCTGTAGAGGCCGGCCGCGTCGAGGAGGACGGGCCGGCCGCCCTGACGCGCCATCGCGGCGGCGATCGCCCGCGTGACGACGTCGCGTGGACCGAGCTCCCCGTCCGGGTGCGCCTCGAGCGCGAAGCGCCGGCCGGCCTCGTCGCGGAGGACGGCGCCCTCGCCGCGGACGGCCTCCGAGACGAGGAACGCCTCGCCGACGGCGAGCACGGTCGGGTGGAACTGCACGAACTCCAGGTCGCGCACCGCGGCGCCGGCGCGCGCCGCCAGCGCGATGCCGTCCCCCGTCGCGACGATCGGGTTCGTGGAGTGTGCGAAGAGCTCGCCCGCTCCGCCCGTGGCGAGGATCACGGCATCCGCCTCGATCCGCTCGCCGCCGTGGAGCTCCACTCCCGCGACCCGACCGTCCTCGCGCACGAGCTCCGTCACGAACGCGTGCTCGCGGACGCTCACCCGGCTCGCACGCACCCGGGCGACCAGAACGCGCTCGATCTCGGCGCCGGTCGCGTCGCCGCCCGCGTGCAGGATGCGGGGGAAGGAGTGCGCGCCCTCGAGCCCGCCCCGCAGGGTTCCCGACTCGTCGCGATCGAAGTCGACACCGGCCGCGATCAGCTCGCGGATGCGGTCGGGACCCTCCTCGACCAGGACGGCGACCGCGCTCGGGTCGGCGAGGCCGGCTCCCGCGACGAGGGTGTCGCGCGCGTGGTCGGCGGTGCGGTCGGCGGGGGCGAGCGCACCGGCGATGCCGCCCTGCGCGTAGCGGGTGTTCGCCTCGGTCAGTGCCGCCTTCGTCACGAGGGTGACCCGGCAGCCGGCGGCCTCGGCGTGCAGGGCCGCGGTGAGGCCCGCGATCCCCGAACCGACGACGACGACCGTGGTCACGGCTTGGCCGCCAGCATCCGCTCGAGCGCGACCCGCGCAGGAACCGCGACGTCCGACGGGACCTGGATGCGGTTGCGCACCTCGCCGGCCACGAGGCCCTCGAGCACCCACGCGAGGTATCCCGGGTGGATGCGGTACATCGTCGAGCACGGGCAGACGACGGGGTCGAGGCAGAAGATCTCGTGCTGCGGGAACTGGGCCGCGAGGCGCTGGACGAGGTTGATCTCCGTGCCGATCGCGAACGTCGTCGGTTCGGTCGCGGCGGCGATGGCCTTGCGGATGTAGTCCGTGGACCCCGCCTCGTCGGCGGCGTCGACGACGTCCATCGGGCACTCGGGGTGGACGATCACGCGGACGCCGGGGTGCTCCGCGCGCGCCTGGGCAATCTGGTCGACGGTGAAACGGCGGTGCACCGAGCAGAACCCGTGCCAGAGGATGACCCGGGCGTCCTCGAGATCGGCCTCGGTCGATCCGCCGAGGGGCTTGCGCGGATTCCACATCGGCATCCGCTCGAGCGGGACCCCCATCGCCTTCGCGGTGTTGCGCCCCAGATGCTGGTCGGGGAAGAAGAGGACCCGCCGGCCGCGGGCGAACGCCCACTCCAGCACCGTGCGGGCGTTCGAGGACGTGCAGACGATTCCGCCGTGACGACCGACGAAGCCCTTGATCGCCGCGGAGGAGTTCATGTAGGTCACCGGGACGACGGGGAGCAGCCCCTCGGCATCCGGCGTGTCCATGTCGCCGTAGACGTCGGCGAGCTGCTCCCAGCACTCCTCGACCTGGTCGATGTCGGCCATGTCGGCCATCGAGCAGCCCGCGGCCAGGTTCGGGAGGATGACCGACTGCTCGGGACGGGAGAGTAGGTCGGCGGTCTCGGCCATGAAGTGGACGCCGCAGAAGACGATCGCCTCCGCCTCGGGGTGTTCGAGGGCGGCGTTGGCCAGCTGGAACGAGTCGCCGACGTAGTCCGCGTGGGTGACGACCTCTTCGCGCTGGTAGAAGTGCCCGAGCACCACGACGCGGTCGCCGAGCGTCGCCTTGGCGGCGACGATCCGTGCGGCGAGCTCCTCCTCGCCGGCCTCGCGGTACTCGGCGGGGAGCTCGCCCTGGCGAGGAGCCCCGGTCGGGATGACGTCGCCCATCGACGAGCCCGGCCCGTACCCGGGGCGGGTGTCGAAGGTCCAGGGGCCTGCGGCGAGGTCGGTGGTGCAGGTCTCGGTCGTCAGCTCTCCGGCGACGATCGCCTGGATCTCGTGGTCGACGCTGGGATCCACGGGCCTGGGGTCCACGGGGCGGGGCTGGAGGGTGACGGGGGTGGCGCTCATGTCGGTTCGGGTCCTTCACTGCGGGAGCGGGCCGCGATCGGCCAGCTCGACGTCCTGGTTGTAGCGGTACAGCCGCGCGGGCCGGTGGCTGCCCGTGCGGAAGTCGTCGGTAGGGATGAGGGTGCCCGACCCCTCGACCTGCCGCCGGAAGTTGGCGGGGTCGAGCCGGCGACCGAGGATCGCCTCGTACACCTCGCGCAGTTCGGCGAGGGTGAACCGGTCGGGCAGGAAGCCGTGCGCGATGCGGCTGTAGCCCACCTTGTTGCGCAGGCGCCAGAGGGCGTAGTCGACGATGTGGTTGTGGTCGAACGCGAGCGCCGGAAGGGCGGTCGCGTCGAACCACGCCACGTTGTGCTGCTCGGTCGCCCGGGCGATGTCCTCGCGGACGAGCGCCCAGTAGACGATCGACACGACGCGCCCGGGGGAGCGGCCGACGTCGCCGAACGCGTAGAGCTGCTCGAGGTAGCTGGGCGCGAGACCCGTCGTCTCGGCGAGGGTGCGCGACGCGGTGGCCTCGAGGTTCTCCGCGGGATCGACCCAGCCGCCCGGAAGCGCCCACTGACCCTCGTGGGGATCGCGGGTGCGTCGCACGAGGGGGAGCTCGATGCGCGCGTCGTCGGCCTCGCGCCGCAACCGGAAGATGACGGTCGAGACGGCGACGCCGATGGAGGGAGGGGAGGTTGTTCTTGTCATAGTGACCTTAACTGCCGACGTCGATCTTAGAGTCGACATGACCAGAACCGCAACACGAACCGATTTCCCAGCAGCGGCGGCCTACGCTGATCGGGAGGAACCGCCGGCTCTCCCGGGCGGACTCGTCAAGGGAGGCCCGCCGTGCTCGTCGTCGACATCATCGTCGTGCTCGTGCTCATCGCCGCGCTGTTCGGCGGACTCCTGCGGGGTCTCGTGGCCACCGCCGGCACGCTCGTCGGCATCGTTCTCGGCGCCGTCGTCGCCGTGTGGCTCACCCCCGTCATCGCGCCCGCCTTCACGGGCTGGGAGTACCGCAGCCTCGTGCTGGCGATCATCGCCCTCGGCATCGTGGCCCTCCTCGCCGCGCTCGGGACGGCCGTCGGCAGACGCCTCCGCCGCGGCGTCGACCGCGCGCGGCTCGCCCCGCTCGACCGCATCCTCGGCGGCGTCGTGAACACCGCCGCGGCCGCCGTCGTGCTGCTGCTCACGAGCGGCGCGATCGTCGGCTCCGGGATGCCGGTGGTCGCCCCCGCCGTCGCTTCGTCCCGCGTCCTGGGCGCCCTCGACGCCCTCACCCCGCCGGCGGTGGATTCCGCGCTCGCCGAGTTCCGCGGCTTCATCGTCGACGAGGGCATCCCGCGCGTCGGGGAGCTCCTGGCGCCCGAGGTGGAGCCGACGGCGCCCCCCGTCTCGCTGGACGATCCCGCGCTCGAGCGGGCCGCGGCATCCGTCGCCCGCATCAGCGGCAACGCCTACGCGTGCGGTGCGTCGCTCACCGGGTCGGGGTTCGTCGCCGCGCCCGATCTCGTCGTCACGAACGCCCACGTCGTCGCCGGTGTCGACGAGCCGCTGGTCGAACTGCCGGGACGGGATGCCGAGGAGGGCCGCATCGTCTACTTCGACCCCATCGACGACCTCGCCGTCATCAGCGTCGACGGCCTCGACGCGGCACCGCTCGAGATCGTCGACCCGGTCGCGGCGGGGACCCCCGTCGCGGTCCAGGGCTACCCGCTGGGCGGTCCCTTCACGAGCAGTGCCGCCTACGTCCTCTCGGTCGGCAGCGCCGTCGTCTCCGACATCTACGAGGACAGCTCGCAGCCGCGCGAGATCTACGCCCTCGAGGCGAACGTGCGTCCGGGCAACTCGGGCGGTCCCCTCCTCACCGAGGACGGCGAGGTGGCGGGTGTGGTCTTCGCCCGCGGCCAGGATGACGCGACCCGCGGGTACGCCATGACGACCGCCGAACTGCGCCCCGCGCTCCAGGTCTCGCCGGGCGACGCGACCGTCTCCTCCGGCGCCTGCACGACGGACTGACCGGGCCGTATCGGCGCGGCGGGCCCCGGTGATAGGCTCGCGCTCACAACCGCACACCGGACCATCGCGTCTGCTCGGGAGAAGCCCTCGTGGCTGCCGAAGGAGCAATCCCTCCCCGGAATCTCTCAGGCCCCCGTACCGAGCCGACATGGTCACTCTGAAAAGCGGCACCCTCGTGGTGCCCGCCGACGGGGCAAGCGGGCATCGCCCGCGAAATCTCTCAGGCCGATGACAGAGGGGGAGGAACTCACCCGCATCCCGCTGCGCCGTCAGGAGTTCCGTTGTTCCCCTCACCTCACCCCTCCGCCGGGTCGACACGATGTCCCTGAGCATCGGCGTCTTCGACCTGTTCACCGTGGGCATCGGGCCGTCGAGCTCGCACACGGTGGGTCCGATGCGCGCGGCCGCCGACTTCGTCTCGCGCATCGACGCGGACCGCGCCGCGCGGGTGCGGGAAGACCTGTACGGCTCTCTCGCGGCGACGGGACGTGGCCACGGCACGCTGACCGCCGTGCTGCTGGGACTCGAGGGGCTGCAGCCGGAGGAGGTCCTCCCGGCCGAAGTCGAGGAGCGCACTGCCGCGATCGCCGAGGCGCGTCGCGTCCGGCTGGGCGGCACGGGCGACGTGCCGCTGTGCGAGGACGACATCGTCCTGCACCCGCTGACAATCCTGCCCGCGCACACGAACGGACTGCGGCTGCAGGCGTGGGACGAGGACGATGTGCTCCTCGACGAGGCCGTCTACTACTCGATCGGCGGCGGGTTCATCGTCCGCGACGGCGAGGCTGCCGGCACGGCGGATGCGGCGCCCGTGCCGTTCCCGTTCGAGACGGCGGCGGAGCTCCTGGCCCACTGCGAGCGCGAGGGCTTTTCGATGGCCGAGGTCCAGCGGCGCAACGAGCGGGTCTCCCGCACCGACGACGACATCGTCTCCGGCATCCTCCACCTCGCCGACGTCATGGTCGACAGCGTCGCCTCCGGGGCGGCGCGCGAGGGGATGCTGCCGGGCGGCCTGCGCGTGCCGCGGCGGGCTCCGGCCTGGCACGCGCGCCTGCGGCGCGACGACCCGACCGGCGACGATCCCGCGCTCTGGCAGGAATGGGTCAACTTCGTGGCCCTCGCCGTCAACGAGGAGAACGCGTCCGGCGGACGGATCGTCACGGCCCCCACGAACGGCGCGGCGGGCATCATCCCCGCCGTGCTCCACTACGCGACCCACTACGCCGCGCCGGCGCGCCCCCGCGAAGAGGTCGTCGTGCCGTTCCTGCTGACGGCCGCCGCGATCGGCGTCCTCTACAAGGCGCGCGCCTCGATCTCGGGCGCCGAGGTCGGCTGCCAGGGGGAGGTCGGGTCCGCGTCGTCGATGGCGGCTGCCGGACTCGCCGAGGTCCTCGGCGGAACGCCCCGGCAGGTCGAGAACGCCGCCGAGATCGCAATGGAGCACAACCTCGGCCTCACGTGCGACCCGATCGGCGGTCTCGTGCAGATCCCGTGCATCGAACGTAACGCGATCGCCGCGGCGAAGGCGATCAACGCCGCCAAGATGGCGCTGTGGGGCGACGGCACCCACCGCGTGTCGCTCGACGAGGTCATCGTGACCATGCGCGAGACGGGGCGGGACATGAGCAGCAAGTACAAGGAGACGGCGCTCGGCGGCCTCGCGGTCAGCGTCGTGGAATGTTGAGCGGAGACGGCATGACCGAGACCACGACCGAGCCGCGGCGATCGCCGCTGCACGAGCTGCACGAGCGGCTCGGCGCGTCCTTCACCGACTTCGGCGGCTGGCTCATGCCCGTCCGCTACACGTCGGACCTCGCCGAGCACCACGCGGTGCGCCGTGCGGCGGGGATCTTCGACATCTCGCACATGGCCGAGTTCCGCATCGAAGGGACGGATGCCGCGGCGTTCCTCGACCGCGCGTTGGCCGGCCGCCTGTCGACGATGAAGGTCGGCAAGGCGAAGTACTCCCTCGTCCTCGCCGCCGACGGCGGCATCGTCGACGACGTCATCGTGTACCGCATCGCCGACGGCGAGTTCCTCGTCATCTCCAACGCCGGCAATCGCGCCGAGGTCGCGGCCGCGTTCGCCGCCGTCGCGGCGGGCGACACGCGCATCGACGACATCACCGACCGGATGTCGCTCATCGCCGTGCAGGGCCCGGCGGCCCGCGGCATCCTCGAGTCGACCGCGGGCGTCGAGGGCGTCGAACCGGCGCTCGCGGACATGACCTACTACTCGTGGGCGCGGGGCTCGTTCCAGGGCCGCAGCCTGTTCGTCGCGCGCACCGGGTACACCGGTGAGGACGGCTTCGAGCTCATGGTGCCGAACGAGGTCGCCGAGGGCCTGTGGGAGGCCGTCACCGACGCAGGCCGCGACGCGGGGCTCGTCCCCGCCGGGCTCGCCGCGCGCGACACGCTCCGCCTCGAAGCGGGGATGCCGCTCTACGGCCACGAGCTCTCGCGCGACATCGTGCCGGCACAGGCGGGGCTCGGCCGCGTCGTCGCCGCCGACAAGGAGGACTTCGTCGGCAGGGACGGCCTCGCCGCCCGCGACCTCGGCGAGGCGCCCGTCCTCGTCGGGCTCGTCGCCGACGGCCGCCGCGCCGGCCGTGCCGGCTACGCCGTGCTCGCGGGCGACGACATCGTCGGCGAGATCACCTCGGGAGCCCTCAGCCCGACCCTCGGCCATCCCGTCGCGATGGCCCTCGTCCACCCCTCGGCA
The DNA here is from genome assembly GCF_024124465.1 of Microbacterium sp. CnD16-F. NCBI lineage: Bacteria > Bacillati > Actinomycetota > Actinomycetes > Micrococcales > Microbacteriaceae > Microbacterium > Microbacterium sp. CnD16-F. The sequence goes on along the minus strand of NZ_JAMXSA010000001.1, from coordinate 32,601 downwards.
TCCGCTGAGGGCACCGCCCTGACCATCGACGTCCGGGGGACCCGCATCCCCGCGACCGTCACCGCCCTGCCCTTCTACCGGAGACAGAAATGACCGACCTGACCGCCCTGTCCTACACCGCCGAGCACGAGTGGATCGCCTTCGACGGCGACGTCGCGACCGTCGGGATCACCGACTACGCCGCCGAGAAGCTCGGTGACGTCGTCTTCGTCGAGCTGCCCGCCGTCGGCACGACCGTCACCGCGGGCGAGACCTGCGGCGAGATCGAGTCGACGAAGTCGGTGGGCGAGCTCTACGCCCCGCTGACCGGCGAGGTCGTCGAGATCAACGACGCCGTCGTGGACGACCCGTCCTCGGTCAACGCCGGCGCGTTCGACGCGTGGCTCGTCAAGATCCGCGTGGACGGCGCGCCCACGGGCGACCTCCTCGACCGCGACGCCTACGTCGCGCTGACGGGCGGCGAGGCGTGAGCTCGGCCTTCCGCGATCGCCACATCGGCACCGACTCGGCCGCGCAGGCCGAGATGCTCCGTGTCCTCGGGCGTCCGTCCGTCGACGACCTCATGGGCACCGCCGTCCCCGACGCGATCCAGGTCGCCGAGCGCGAGAGCATCATCCCGCCCGCCGCGACCGAGGCCGAGGCCCTCGCCGAGCTCCGCGACCTCGCGTCGCAGAACCGCTCGGCGCGAGCGATGATCGGCCTCGGCTACTACGACACGCTGACGCCGTCCGTCATCCAGCGGAACGTCCTGGAGAACCCGTCCTGGTACACGGCGTACACCCCCTACCAGCCCGAAATCTCGCAGGGCCGGCTCGAGGCGCTCATCAACTTCCAGACGATGGTGACCGACCTCACCGGGCTCGCGACGGCGAACGCGTCGATGCTCGACGAGTCGACCGCCGTCGTCGAGGGGATGCTGGTGGCCCGCCGGGCCTCGAAGTCCGCATCGAACGTGTTCCTCGTCGACGCGGACGCCCTGCCGCAGACCAAGGCGCTGCTGCACCACCGCGCGGCCGCCGTCGGCGTCGAGATCGTCGAGACCGATTTCGCGGAGGTCCCCGAGGCCTTCGGTGCGTTCGTCCAGTACCCGGGCGCGACCGGGCGGGTCTGGGATCCCTCCGAGATCATCGCCGCCGTGCAGGCGCACAAGGGTCTCGTCGTCGTCGCGGCCGACCTGCTCGCTCTGACGCTGCTGCGTTCGCCCGGCTCGATGGGCGCCGACGTCGCCGTCGGCACGACGCAGCGCTTCGGCGTGCCGATGGGCTTCGGCGGTCCGCACGCCGGGTACATGGCGGTGCGCGCGGGGCTCGAGCGTCAGCTGCCCGGCCGTCTCGTCGGCGTGTCGATGGATGCGTCGGGAGCGCCGGCGTACCGACTCTCGCTGCAGACCCGCGAGCAGCACATCCGCCGCGAGAAGGCGACCTCCAACATCTGCACCGCGCAGGTGCTGCTGGCCGTCATGGCGTCGATGTACGCCGTCTACCACGGCCCCGACGGGCTGAAGCGGATCGCCGAGGAGACGACCGCCAAGGCGTCGCTGCTGCGCGACTGGCTCGTCCAGGCCGGCGCCGACGTGCTCCACGACGCCTTCTTCGACACCCTCGTGGTCCGCACTCCGGGCGGCGCTGAGGACGTCATCGCCGATGCGCGTCGCCGGGGCTACCAGCTCTGGTTCCGCGACAGCGATTCGGTCGGGGTCTCCGTCGACGAGACGACGACCGTCGCCGACCTGCAGGCCGTGGCATCCGTCTTCGGCGTCGACTCGTCGAAGGTGTTCGTGCCGCTGCGCGACCGGAACGCCCACCTGCCGGAGGCGCTCCGCCGCACGGACGACTATCTGACGCATCCGGTGTTCACGACGCACCGGTCCGAGACCGCCATGATGCGCTACCTCAAGCAGCTCGCCGACCGCGACTACGCGCTCGACCGCGGAATGATCCCGCTCGGCTCGTGCACGATGAAGCTCAACGCGGCGACCGAGATGGCGGCCGTCTCATGGCCCGAGTTCGCCCGGGTGCACCCGTTCGCCCCGGCGGACGACGTCGCCGGCTACCTCGTCATGATCGAGCAGCTCGAGGCGTGGCTGGCGGAGGTCACCGGGTACGACGCGGTCTCGCTGCAGCCGAACGCCGGCTCGCAGGGCGAACTCGCGGGCCTGCTCGCCATCCGCGGCTACCACCACTCCCGCGGCGACGTGCACCGGGACGTCTGCCTCATCCCGTCGTCCGCGCACGGCACCAATGCGGCATCCGCCGTCCTCGCCGGGATGCGGGTCGTCGTCGTCGCGTGCGACGAGGCCGGCAACGTCGACCTGGCCGATCTGCGCGCCAAGGTGGCCGCGCACGCCGACAACCTCGCCGCGCTCATGATCACCTACCCGTCGACGCACGGCGTCTACGAGCACGACGTCATGGACATCACCGGCGCCGTCCACGCCGCCGGCGGTCAGGTGTACGTCGACGGCGCGAACCTCAACGCGCTGCTCGGGTTCGCCCGCTTCGGCGATCTCGGCGGCGACGTCTCGCACCTGAACCTGCACAAGACGTTCGCCATCCCGCACGGCGGCGGCGGGCCCGGCGTCGGTCCGGTGGCGGCGAAGGCGCACCTCGCGCCGTTCCTGCCCTCGCACCCGATGGCGCAGCGCGCCGAGCACGCCGGCGGACACGTCTTCGACGGCGGTCCGGTGTCGGCGGCGCCCTACGGGTCGGCATCCATCCTGCCGATCTCGTGGGCGTACGTGCGCATGATGGGCGCCGAGGGGCTCCGGCAGGCGACCGCCGCGGCGGTGCTGGCGGCGAACTACGTCGCGCGGCGGCTCGAGGGGCACTACCCGGTGCTGTACGCGGGGGAGGGCGGACTCGTCGCGCACGAGTGCATCCTCGACCTGCGCCCGCTCAAGAAGGCCACCGGCATCACGGTCGATGACGTCGCCAAGCGGCTCATCGACTACGGCTTCCACGCGCCGACGATGTCGTTCCCGGTGGCGGGAACGCTCATGGTCGAGCCGACCGAGTCCGAGGACCTCGCCGAGCTCGACCGGTTCGTCGAGGCCATGATCGCGATCCGGGCCGAAGCGGATGCGGTGGCCGCGGGGGAGTGGCCGGCGAACGACAACCCGCTGGTGAACGCGCCGCACTCGGCGGCATCCGTCATCACCAGCGAGTGGGCGCACCCGTACCCGCGCGAGACCGCCGTGTACCCCGTGCCCGGCATCGTGCGCACCAAGTACTGGCCGCCCGTCCGTCGCATCGACAACGCCTACGGCGACCGCAACCTCGTCTGCGCCTGCCCGCCGATCGAGGCCTTCGCCTGACCCCCGCGCCCATTTCCGCGAGACTGCACACGGCCGTCGAGACAGCGGGTTCAGACCCCGATCTCGGCGCGCGTGTGCAGTCTCGCGGCGGGGTGGCGAGAGCCGAGGGCGGTCCGGGCGGTCGCGAGGCGGTACGCGTCGGGAAGCGCGACGCGCGTGACGCCCGCGCCGCGCAGGATGCCGTCCAGCGCATCGGGGTCGGCGACATCGGACCATCCCCAGTGCACGACCGATCGGATGCCTCTTGACCGAAGGCGGTGGTCCCGCTCGCGGCGCGCGCGCAACAACGACCCGGGGTCGCCGAATCGGCCGTCGTACTTCAGGTCGCCGTCCGCCTCGCCGGCGACTCCCGCTCCCGGCCACCAGAAGTCGGTGCGGTCGGTCGCGCCCTGCCCGCTCCACTCGGTCTGCAGCTCGGGTTCCTCGTAGCCGAGCAGCTCGATGATCGCCCGGCTCGCGGACTCGAGCGTCGACTCCGCATCCGCGCGGGCACGATGCAGGGGCCACCGGGCGATGCGGCGCCCCCGCGAACTCGGTCGATGCTCGTTCTGTTCGACGAGCGACTCGACGGATGCCGCCGGGTCCAGCCGCAGCGCGGCGTCCGCCGCGATGAGCCCCACCACCACGTGCCGAGCCCGCGCGAGGTCGACGGCGCAGTCCGCGGGTGCGACCGCGGCGAACCCGCCCAGGTCGACGACGTCCCGCGCTCCCGTCGTCGTGTGCATCCGGAGGCCGGCGTGCAGGCGCGAGGTGCGGGTCGGGTCGCCGAGAGCGTGGACCACGCCGGGGTCGCCGAGCACCGGCATCCCCCAGATCGCCGCGGCCGACTCGTGGCTCAGCACCAGCCCCGGGTGCGTGAGGAGTGTCGCGTGGATGCGCGCGAGGTACCTGTCCCACGGAGCGAGCCGTCGCCACAACCCCGCCGGCGCGTACACCCCGCGCACGACGGACACGAGCTCGCCGCGAGCCGCGACGCGCGCGGCGTGCGGAACGTCCCGCGCCCGCAGGAGCGGCACGGGGCAGGCGACGGGCGCGGGACGGACGAAGGGCAGGGGGCGGGCGATCGCGGGCATACCCCTGATGCTCCAGACCCGCCCCCGGCACCGCCCCTCTTGCGCTCCACCCCGTGGACACCCCGCCCGCCGCGCCCGCGGTGGAGGAACCGCCCCGCCTCACCGATCCCCCCCCGGGACTGCACCCGACGCGCGAGACAGCTGCGCCGCGCCGCCGTCTCGGCCCGCCCGTGCAGTCTCGCGGAAAAAAGACCCAGGCCCGGGATGCCGCGCGTCAGCCGCCGGGCGGGCCGAACACCCCGGGCCACCACGCGGCGGCGAGCGGGTACCCGACGAAGGCGATGATGTCGATGAGCACGTGCGCGACGACGAGCGGCATGACGCGGCCCCAGCGGGAGTACACCCAGCCGAACACGACGCCCATGGCCATGTTGCCGATCAGGGGACCGAACCCCTGGTATGCGTGGTAACAGCCGCGCAGCACCGCGGTGGACAGGATGATCGTCCAGGTGTTCCAGCCGAGCAGGCGCAGGCGGTCGAACAGGTAGCCGACCATGATGACCTCCTCGAGCAGCCCCGCCCGGAGGGCGGCGAGCAGCAGCAGGGGCACGGTCCACCAGGACGAGTCCAGCGGCGAGGCATCCACCTGCACGGTGATCCCGAGTTCGCGCCCGACGGCGTAGAGCACGAGGCCCGGGACGCCGATCACGAGCACGAGCAGCACGCCGCCGCCGAGGCCCCGGCCGAATCGCTCGAACGTCAGGCCGATCTTCGCGAAGCCCGACCGGGCGGGCTCCCAGAGCAGGTAGATCGCGAGCGCGACCGGGGCGAAACCGAACAGCGCCGACAGGAACTGCGAGATGACATCCCACACCTCCGACGGCGCGGCGCCCGGGTTGAGCGAGGTCTGCTGGTCACTCAGGGGTGCACGGGCCAGCGCCTCGATCAGCGAGAGCACGGAGTACACCGCGGAGCGCCCCAGCGAGAGCGAGAGGACGATGACGATCTCCCACCACAGGCGTGCCCGCCGCCGCGGAGAGGAATCCGTGGGGAGGTCCGTGAACGCTGCCATCCGGTCAGAATGGCACGACTTCGTATGAGTGGGATGCCGGTGGGCCCACCGATCAGACTGCTTCATCGACGGCTTCTCAAGTAAAGGCTGTGTAACGGTCTTGTGGGAGATTTGTCGCATTGCGCTCAAGCTGCTTAGTGTGCTTCTCATCACGCCTGGGTCGCGAAGCCTCGACCCGGGCTTTCATTAGGTCTCATGGAGGACACTTTGAAGCGCAACAAGATCGGCGTCGCGGGCCTCGCCCTGCTCGGCGCCACCAGCCTGGTTCTCGCCGGCTGCGCCAGCTCCGGCGGCGGCACCGGTACCGAGACCGAGGGCACCGGCGGTTCGACGGATGCGGTCATCACGACCAACGGGTCCGAGCCCCAGAACCCGCTCATCCCCACCAACACCAACGAGACCGGTGGTGGCAAGGTCGTCGACTCGATCTTCGCGGGGCTCATCTCCTACGAGGCCGACGGCTCGGTCGTCAACGACGTCGCTGAAGAGATCACCACGGACTCGCCCACGCAGCTCACCGTCAAGATCCGCAAGGGCCTGACGTTCACGAACGGTGAAGAGGTCACGGCCGACAACTTCATCAAGGCGTGGAACTACGGCGCCCTGCTGTCGAACGCACAGAACGCCTCGTACTTCTTCGAGGACATCGAGGGCTTCAGCTACGAGGAGGACTCGGAGCTGACCGGTCTGAAGCAGGTCGACGACCACACCTTCACCATCACGCTGAACAAGCCGGCATCCGACTTCGCGCAGCGTCTCGGTTACTCGGCGTTCTTCCCGCTCCCCGACGTCGCGTTCGAGGACATGAAGGCGTTCGGCGAGAACCCGATCGGCAACGGCCCGTACAAGCTGGCCGAGGAGGGCGCGTGGCAGCACGACGTCCGCATCGACCTGGTCCCGAACGAGGACTACGACGGTCCTCGCAAGGCGAAGAACGGCGGTCTCGACATCGTCTTCTACGCGACGCAGGACGCCGCGTACCAGGACCTTCAGGCCGGCAACCTCGACGTGCTCGACGCCATCCCGGACAGCGCGCTCGAGACCTACGAGTCCGACCTCGACGGCCGCGCGGTCAACCAGCCCGCCGCCATCTTCCAGTCGCTGACGATCCCCGAGTGGCTCGACGGTTTCCAGACCGATGAAGAGGGCAAGCTGCGCCGCGCCGCGATCTCGCACGCGATCAACCGCGACCAGATCACCGACGTCATCTTCAAGGGCACCCGCACCCCCGCCAAGGACTTCACCTCGCCCGTCATCGACGGCTGGAGCGACTCGGTCCCCGGCAATGAGGTCCTGGAGTACGACCCCGAGCTCGCCAAGGAGCTGTGGGACCAGGCCAACGCGATTCAGCCCTACAGCGGCGAGGACTTCACGATCGCCTACAACGCCGACGGTGGCCACCAGACCTGGGTCGACGCGGTCGCGAACTCGATCTCGGGCACGCTCGGCATCACCGCGGTGGGCCAGCCCTTCCCGGACTTCGCGAGCTACCTCGACGCCCGTGACAACGAGAAGGTCGGTGCGTTCCGCGCCGGTTGGCAGGCCGACTACCCCGGTCTGTACAACTTCCTCGGCCCGCTCTACGCGACCGGGGCCGGCTCGAACGACGGCAAGTACTCGGACAAGGCGTTCGACGACCTGCTGGCCAAGGGCATCAGCGAGACGGACGAGGCCGCGCGCAACGCGACCCTTCTCGAGGCGCAGTCGGTCCTGTTCGAGGACCTCCCGGCCCTCCCGCTGTGGTATTCCAACGTGAACGGCGGCTGGGCCGACGGCGTCCAGAACGTCGAGTTCGGCTGGAACTCGGTGCCGCTCTACTACGAGATCACCAAGTAACCCGCACACAGCATCACCTCGCACGAGGCGGTGACGGTCACCCGTCACCGCCTCGTGGCGTGACCCGCCTGTCTCACTGTTCTCACAGGGGGCGGGCGGAGGATGGATGAACAGGGGCGCCGCAGAGCGGGGCCCTTCTTCGTGCGTCAGCACTGATACGTCTTTTCCCTGAAAGGGGGCCGAGGGTGGCCTATTACATCCTCCGACGGATCCTTCAGGTCATTCCGGTCTTCATCGGCGCGACCCTGTTGATCTACTACATGGTCTTCGGACTCCCGGGCGACCCGATCGCCGCACTGTTCGGCGACAAGCAGCCGCCGCAGGCGGTCATCGACGCGATCCGCGACCAGTACAAGTTGAACGAGCCGTTCATCGTCCAGTACGCGAACTACCTCGGCGGCGTCCTCCGCCTCGACTTCGGGAACACCTTCTCCGGTCAGAGCGTCAACGACGTCCTCGCGCGGACCATCCCGGTCACCATGCGCCTGGCCATCATGTCCGTCGCGATCGCCTTCGTGCTCGCCCTGGTCATCGGTGCGCTGTCTGCGGTGTGGAAGGGCTCGATCTTCGACAACGGCGCCCTCGTGACGGCGCTGATCTTCATCGCCATCCCGATCTTCGTCCTCTGCTTCCTCGCGCAGTACTTCCTGGGCGTGCAGCTCGGCTGGTTCAAGCCGACCGTCGGCGGTCAGAACGACTGGGGCGACCTGTGGCTGCCCGCGATCGTCCTCGGTCTCAGCATCTACGCGTCGAGCATGCGTCTTACGCGTGCGTCCATGATCGAGTCGCTCGGGCAGGACTGGGTCCGCACCGCCTACTCGAAGGGCCTGCCGCGTCGCCGGGTCATCCCCGTCCATGTGCTCCGCAACTCGATGATCCCCATGGTGACCGACACGGCGACCCAGTTCGGTGTCCTCATGGTCGGCGCCACCGTGACGGAGGGCATCTTCAACGTCCCCGGCGTCGGCAACACCCTCTTCAACGCGATCATCCGCCACGAGACCCCGACGGTCGTCTCCTTCGTCACGATCTTCGTCGTCATCTACGTGCTGGTGAACCTGGCCGTCGACCTCCTGTACGGCCTGCTCGACCCGAGGATCCGCTATGTCAAGTAATTCCACGCACTATGTGGCGCCGACCCGCACCGAGACGGTGGTGGTCGACCAGCTGCGCCTGTCCGAGAAGAAGAGCAACCTCTGGCTGGATGCCTGGCGCGACCTGCGTCGCCGTCCGACGTTCTGGATCTCGATCGCCTTCTCGCTGCTGATCGTCGTCATGGCGGTCGCGCCGAACCTCTTCACCTCCGTCGCCCCGTCGGGCGGCGCGTGCGACCTCGCGAAGAGCAACGGCGGACCGGAGGCGGGCCACCCCTTGGGGTTCACCTACCTCGGCTGCGACATCTGGTCGCGCGTCGTCCACGGCACGGGGGTGTCGATGTCGGTGGGTGTCCTGGCGACCGTGATCTCGACGGTCATCGGTCTCATCATGGGCACCCTGGCCGGCTTCTACGGCGGATTCCTCGACTCGCTGCTCTCGCGCGTCGGTGACGTCTTCTTCACGATCCCCTACATCGTTGCGGCGGTCGTGGTCATGTCGGTCCTCGCCGAGTACAAGAACGTCTTCGTCCTCGCGCTCGCGATCGGTGGATTCTCGTGGGCGAGCACGGCTCGCATTGCACGCGCCGAGGTCCTCCGGGTGAAGCAGTCCGACTACGTGACGGCATCCATCTCCATCGGTCTGTCGCGCTTCCGGACACTGCTCAGCCACGTCATCCCGAACGCGATGGCTCCCGTGATCGTCGTCACGACGCTCGGCCTCGGCACCGCGATCGTCGCGGAGGCGACCCTGTCCTTCCTCGGTGTCGGCCTCGGCGGTGTGTCGTGGGGTGCGGATATCAGCCAGGCGCAGTCCTCCATCCGCACGGCGCCGTTCGCCCTGCTGTGGCCGTCGCTCGCTCTGACGATCTCGGTCCTCGCCTTCATCACCCTCGGCGAGCTCCTGCGTGACGCCGTCGACCCGAAGTCGAGGGCCCAGCGATGAGCGCCACCGAGAACCCGTCGAGCCGCGCTTCGCTGCGCGGCAGCCACAAGGAGAGCGTCGTGTCGCAACCCCTTCTCCAGATCCGCGACCTGAAGGTCGCCTTCTCGAACGGCAAGAAGGAGCGCCAGGTCCTCCACGGGGTCGACCTCGACGTCTTCGCGGGAGAGACCGTCGCCATCGTCGGCGAGTCCGGTTCGGGTAAGTCGACGACGGCCGCTGCCGTCATCGACCTGCTCCCCGGCACCGGCAAGGTGACGAGCGGATCGATCATGCTCGGCGGCGTCGACCTGACGAAGGCGAGCCGTCGCGACATGGAGTCGATCCGCGGTCGCGACATCGGCTACGTCCCGCAGGACCCGATGTCGAACCTCAACCCGGTCTGGTCGATCGGCTTCCAGGTCGAGGAGGCCGTGCGCGCCAACGGTCTCGCCTCCAGCCGCAGGCAGGCGCGTCAGCGCGCGATCGAGGTGCTCAAGCAGGCCGGGCTCGCCGATGCGGAACGGCGCATGCACCAGTTCCCGCATCAGTTCTCGGGTGGGATGCGGCAGCGCGCCCTCATCGGCATCGGTCTCGCGGCCGACCCGAAGCTCCTGATCGCCGACGAGCCCACCAGCGCGCTCGACGTGACGGTGCAGCGGGTCATCCTCGATCACCTCGCCTCTCTCACCCGTGAGAAGGGCACCTCCGTCCTCTTCATCACGCACGACCTCGGACTCGCGGCGGAGCGCGCCGACCGGATCGTCGTGATGAACCAGGGTGAGATCGTCGAAGCGGGGCCGAGCCGCGTCATCCTCGAGAACCCCCAGCACCCCTACACCCAGCGGTTGGTGGCCGCCGCCCCGAGCCTTGCGTCGCAGCGCATCCAGGCTGTCGCCGAACGGCGCGGCGTGGAGCACCACGACGAGGTCGTCGATGCGAAGCCCGTCGTGGAGGTGCGCGATCTCGTCAAGGAGTACAAGATCCGCTCGGGCGGCTTCCGCAGCGAGCCGTTCCGCGCGGTGGACGGTGTCTCCTTCCAGATCCCGCGGGGTAAGACGCTCGCCCTCGTCGGGGAGTCGGGGTCGGGCAAGTCGACCGTGGCGAAGATGGTGCTCCAGCTCGAGCAGCCGACGAGCGGCGCCGTGATCGTCGACGGTGCCGACACCTCGGGCATGAACCGCAAGGAGGTCTTCGCCCTCCGCAGTCGCATGCAGCCGGTCTTCCAGGACCCGTACGGGTCGCTCGACCCGCTCCGCAGCATCGGTGCGCTGATCGCCGAGCCGCTTCGTGTGCACGGCGTGGGTGACGAGAAGTCCCGACGCGACCGCGTCTTCGAGCTGCTCGAGCAGGTGTCGCTTCCGCGCGAGGTCGCATGGCGCTACCCGAACGAGCTCTCGGGCGGTCAGCGTCAGCGCATCGCGATCGCGCGAGCCCTCGCCCTGAAGCCGTCGATCGTCGTCCTCGACGAGGCGGTGTCGGCGCTCGACGTGCTCGTGCAGGACCAGATCCTGCGCCTGCTGGCGGAGCTGCAGTCCGAGCTCGACCTGACCTACCTGTTCATCACCCACGACCTCGCCGTCGTCCGGGTCGCGGCGGACCTCGTGTGCGTCATGGAGCAGGGCCGTGTCGTCGAGCAGGGCACGGTGGACGAGATCTTCGCCTCGCCGACGCAGGAGTACACCCGGCGTCTCCTCGACGCGATCCCCGGTGCGGACATCCCGCTCGGGGGGCGTGCGTGACGAACCACACCGAGGGCGGGGGAGGCGAGCGCGATGCTCGCTTCCTCCGCCCTCGGGTGTTCCGCGCCTCCTCGACCCTCTTGTCCTTCTGGGTGGTCGTCGCGATGCTCGCCTTCTTCCTAGGGGATGCGGCGGTGCGGGGGAGCTGGCTCTTCCTGGCGAAGTGGACCGCCCCGCTCCTGCTGATCGGCTGGGGGGCGTGGCTGCTCTTCTGGCGGTCGCAGGTGCGTGCCGACCGTGACGGCACCGTGGTGATCAACGCGCTACGCATCCACGATCTGCCGTGGTCTTCGGTCGAGGAGGTCGTGCAGTCCGCGCAGCTGCGTGTCGTCCTCGTCGGCGGCCGGCGCATCGACTGCTGGGGCGGACCGTTCCCCCCGCGCCGACGGATGACGCGGACGCCCGAGCCGTCGGCGGATGCGGCGCTGGTCATGGAAGCGCTGCGCGAGGCGGCGACGCCCTCCGAGCGTGTCGCGACCTCGCACTGGGACGTCCCCGCGCTCCTCGTGGGAGTCGCCCTCGCGGCCCTCACGATCGCCTCTGTGACACTTGTGCATCCGTGAAGTAAAGATCGTGAAACGAACTGTTCACCGTTTCGACGGATCTGTGGGCATGTTTGTTAGCGTTGTGCGGGCGGGGCAGCGAAGCCCCGTTAGGCAAGGCGTCCTCGACGCCGGAACGGTCGGAGAGGACACCCGAGACGCGTGACGTTGTATCTGATCAGGAGAATCCTGAATTACGCGATCCTCACCCTCGTAGCGACCTCGATGGCCTACGTGCTCGCGAGCATCGGACTGGTCCCCGAACGCCGGTTCCTTCAGCGGAACCCTCCGGTGCCGCAGTCGACCATCGACGGGATCCTGGACCGTTGGGGTGTCAATCCCGAGGACCCGTTGCTGCTCCGGCTCTTCCGCTGGCTCGGCAACCTCTTCACGCAGGGATCCCTCGGTCTGACCACCGGTAATCAGCCCGTCGTCGAGCAGATCTTCACGCGTGCGGGAGTCAGTCTGCAGCTGCTCCTGGTGGGCTCGATCATCGGAGCGATCCTCGGCGTGATCCTCGGCGTGTGGGGCGCCGTGCGCCAGTACCGGACGAGCGACCGCATCGTCACTGCAGCGTCCTACCTGCTCTTCGCGACGCCGACGGTCGTCATGGCCATCCTGCTCATGATCCTCGCCACCTATTTCAACCAGGCGGCGGGATCGCAGATCATCCGGTTCACGGGTCAGTACTCGCCGGGCATCCCGAACGAGTTCTGGCCGCAGCTGGGGGATCGGCTCTCACACCTCCTGCTGCCCACCCTGGTCCTCATCCTCGGCGCCGCCGCATCGTACAGCCGGTACCAGCGCAGCGCGATGCTCGACGTGCTCGGTGCTGACTACATCCGGACTGCGCGGTCGAAGGGCCGCACGCGCGGGTCGGCTCTGGTCCGGCACGGTGTGCGCGTCGCCCTCATCCCCATGTCGACGTTCTTCGCGTACAGCTTCGGCACCCTCGTCGCGGGGGCGACGATGCTCGAGATCATGTTCGGCTGGCACGGGATGGGCGAGCTGACGATCCAGGCGGTGCAGCAGGACGACGTGAACGCGGTCGCCGGCTCGACGATGTTCGTCGCCGTCCTCATCCTCTGCTCGTCGACCCTCTCCGAAATCTTGTACGCCGCCCTCGACCCGCGCGTGCGGAGGTAATCATGGTCATCCCTCTCGAACAATCCGCCGAGGTCGCCGAGCTCTCGGTCTCCGCCGACCAGAAGCCTCGCAAGCCGCTCACCCGTTCACGCCTGGTTTGGCAGCGGCTGCGCTCGTCGAAGCAGTTCTGGATCGGCTCCACCGTGCTCGTGGCGATCATCCTGTGGGCGGTGATCGGGCCGCTCGTCTGGCCGATCTCGCACACGACGCGCGACTATTTCTCCCTCAACCAGGGGCCGAGCCCGGCGCACCCGTTCGGCACCGACACCCTCGGCTACGACCTGTTCGCTCAGACGATGGCCGGTCTGCGCATCTCGCTGATCGTCGGATTCGTCGCCGGTCCGCTCGCGACGCTCATCGCCGGTTTCGTCGGCGCCATCGCCGGCTACGTCGGCGGCTGGAGCGACAAGGTCATCGCCTGGTTCATCGACCTGCTGCTCGTGCTGCCCGCCTTCTTCATCCTGGTGCTACTGTTCCCCTTCTTCCGGGAGTCCGGCTGGATCGTCATGACCTTCTTCCTCGCCCTGTTCGGCTGGATGATCATGGCGCAGGTGATCCGTTCGCAGACACGGTCGCTGCGCGAGCGTGAGTTCGTGAAGGCCGCGCGGTACATGGGCTTCGGCACGTGGTCCGTCGTCACCCGCCACGTCGTCCCGAACGTCGCCTCGCTGCTCATCATCGACGCGACGTTGGGTGTGGGCGCGATGATCCTCGCCGAGACGAGCCTCAGCTTCTTCGGGTTCGGTGTGCAGGCGCCCGAGGTGTCCCTCGGCACGCTGATCGCCGCCGGCAACACGGCGGCCGCGACCCGCCCCTGGCTGTTCGTCTTCCCCGCCGGCACGCTCGTCGTCCTGCTGTTGAGCCTGAGTCTCGTCGGCGACGCTCTGCGCGACGCCATCGATCCCACGTCTGGAGCCAACCGTGGTTGACGAACTGCTGCGTTCGGTCGAGGAGTCCGCTCGCGACAAGGGACGCCCGATCCTCGAGGTTCGGAATCTGTCGGTGACCTTCCCCCAGCGCGACGGGTCGCCCGTGCGCGCCGTGCGCGATGTGAGCTACACGATCCACGAGGGCGAGTTCCTCGGCATCGTGGGGGAGTCCGGGTCCGGAAAGTCGGTGTCCTCTTTGGCCGTCATGGGTCTCCTGCCCGACACGGCGCAGGTCGAGGGGGAGATCCTGTTCCAGGGACAGAACCTCCTCACCCTCGACGACCGGCGACTCTCCGGCATCCGCGGCCGCGAACTGGCGATCATCTTCCAGGATCCGCTGTCTGCGCTGACCCCCGTCTACACCGTGGGCGACCAGATCGCCGAGGCGCTGCGCCTGCACGACTCCGCCCTCAGCAAGCAGGCGGCCGCGGCGCGCGCCGTCGAACTGCTGAAGATCGTCGGCATCCCCGATGCCCCACGTCGAGCCAAGGCGTTCCCGCACGAGTTCTCCGGCGGCATGCGTCAGCGGGCGATGATCGCCATCGCGATCGCCAACAACCCGCGCCTGATCATCGCGGACGAGCCGACGACCGCCCTCGACGTCACGATCCAGGCGCAGATCCTGGAAGTCCTCGAGGAGGCGAAGCGCATCACGGGCGCAGCCGTGTCGCTCATCACCCACGACCTCGGTGTCGTGGCCGGTCATGCCGACAACGTCGGCGTGATGTACGCCGGCAAGATGGTCGAGTACGGCAGCGTCGAAACCATCTTCCGCGAGCCGGTCATGCCGTACACGGTCGGTCTGCTCCGGTCCGTTCCGAACATCCGCACCGCGGGGACCGAACGACTCGTTCCGCTCGAGGGGCGTCCGCCGTCCCTCGCATCGCTTCCGAAGGGCTGCCCCTTCGCGGCGCGCTGCCCCGCCGCGATCGCGGTGTGCCATGATGTCGAGCCCGAACTCGTCCCCGCCGGGCGTGCGGTCGGTCAGTCGGCCGCCTGCCACCGCTCCGATGAGCTGGCGGAGGGGACGCTGCGGCGCTCCGAGATCTTCCCCCGTCCCGAGCCCTTGCCGGCCGAGGTCGTGGCGGAGACCACAGAGGCGCCCATCGTCGAGGTACGCGACCTGAAGCGGCACTTCCCGCTCTACCGCGGCGGCGTGTTCCGTCGCCGGGTGGGCGACGTCAAGGCCGTCGACGGCGTCTCCTTCGACCTGCGGGAGGGTCGCGTACTTGCCCTGGTGGGGGAGTCCGGATGCGGCAAGACGACCACCATCCTCGAGATGATGGAGCTCACCGCGCCGCAGGGGGGACGGATCACGTTCGACGGCAAGGACGTCGCGTCGCTCACCCGCAGGGGTCGACGCGACCTGCGACGCGACATCCAGATCGTCTTCCAGGATCCCGCCGCCGCCGTGGACCCGCGCCTTCCGATCGGCGAGGTCATCGCCGAGCCGCTCCTCGTGCACGACGTCCCCAAGGCGCAGCGCGACGAGCGCGTCGTCGAGCTCCTCGAACTCGTGGGGCTCGATCCCGCGATGGCCGATCGCTACCCGCACGAGTTCTCCGGCGGTCAGCGTCAGCGCATCGGCATCGCGCGAGCACTCGCGACGAACCCGAAGGTGCTCGTCCTCGATGAGCCCGTCTCGGCCCTCGACGTGTCGATCCAGGCAGGTGTCATCAACCTGCTGCAGGACCTGCGCGACCGCCTGGGCCTGTCGATGGTCTTCGTCGCACACGACCTGGCGGTGGTCCGTCAGCTGGCCGACGACGTGTCGGTCATGTACCTGGGTCGGATCGTCGAGTCCGGCCCGATCGCCGAGGTCTTCAGCAACCCCCGGCATCCGTACACCCAGGCGCTCATGTCGGCGGCTCCCATCCCGGACCCGCACATCGAGCGCACCCGGGAGCGCGTGCTGCTGGACGGCGACCTGCCGAGCCCGGCCGTCGAGATCCAGGGATGCCGCTTCCGCACTCGGTGCCCGCTGTTCCGACTCCTCCCCGAAGAGGACCAGCGGCTCTGCCTGGGGGAGTACCCCGAGCTGGCGCGGCACGGCCGCGTCGAGGTCTCCTGCCACCACGTCGATAAGAACGTCCTCGTCGTCACCTGACCCCTGAACTCCGTCCTTTCCGGCGGACCCAAGAAGAAAGTAGATGCACATGATCCGTAAGACAGCACTTGCGGGTCTTGCTGTGCTCAGCGCGGGAGCTCTCATGCTCACCGCCTGTGCTGGCGGGACCACGTCGTCGCCGTCGCCGTCCTCCTCGGCGTCGCCCGAATCGCTCCCCCTGGTCGGTTACGAGGAGGTGTCCTACGGCGACCTCACCGACGGCGGCAACCTCAACCTGTCCGTCACCAGCAGCCCGACCGATGAGGGCAGCTGGAACCCGAATCACGCCCTGGCGGCCAACGTCGACGTGCAGAAGCTCCTCGAGCCGACGCTCTCCTCGATGTGGGTCATCGCCGAGGACGGCAGCTGGACGGCGAACCCCGACTACGCGACCTCGATCGAACTCACGAGCGAGGAACCGCAGGTCGTCACCGTCAAGCTGAACGAGAGCGCCGTCTGGCCCGACGGCAGCCCGATCACGGCCGAGGACTACGCCGCGACCTACGCGGCTGCCGGCGGCGCGGAGGAGGGCTACGAGGTCGTCCCGTCGTCGGTCTTCGACGCGATCGACTCCGTCGACGTCGTGAGCGACTTCGAGTACACGGTCTCCTTCACGGGTGCGTACGCCGACTGGCCGAGCCTGTTCAGCACCCCGGTCCTCCCCGCTGACATCGCGAACGACAAGGAGGCCTTCAACAGCGGCTTCGCCTCCGAGGCCGTTCCCTCCGCGGGTCCCTACGTCGTCGACGAGATCGACAACAGCGCGAAGATCTTCAAGCTGGTTCCGAACCCGAACTGGTGGGGCGCCAACGCTCCGAAGCTCGACAGCATCACCTTCAAGGTGATCGCGCAGGAGACGCTCCCGCAGGCGTACGCCAACGACGAGATCGACTCGATCGAGATCCAGACTCCCGACGCCCTCGAGACCGCCAGCGGCAAGGAAGGCGCCGTCGTCGGTCGCTCGGGTGGCGTCACCTGGTCGCACCTGACCTTCAACGCGACCGCCGCGCCGTTCGACGACGTCAACGTCCGCAAGGCCGTCGGCATGGCGATCGACCGCGAGCTGATCGCGCGCGTCGCCAACGAGCCGCTGGGCGCCCCGGCTACCACGCTCGGCGACTGGATCTTCATGCCCGGTCAGGCCGGCTACAGCGACGTCTTCGGTGAGGTCATCGGCAGCGACACCGACGCGGCGGAGAGCCTGCTCGAGGAGGCCGGCTGGACCAAGGGCGACGACGGCTGGACGAAGGACGGCGAGACCCTCACCTTCGCGATCACCGTCCCCGCGGGTACGCAGTCGAACATCAACCGCGCGCTCGGTGTCCAGGACTCCCTGGCTCGCATCGGTGTCGAGGTCACGCTCAACGAGGTCCCGAGCGAGAACTACTTCACCAACATCGACGCCGGTGACTTCCAGGCGGTGACGTTCGGTTGGCAGGGCACCCTGTTCCCGATCTCGTCCGCTGAGACGATCTACACCCCCGCTGACTCCCCGCAGAACTACGCGGGCGTCACGGACGACCGTCTCGCCGGCCTCTGGGAGCAGGCGAACGCCGAGCTCGACGAGGACGCGCGTCTGGGCATCGCCAAGGAGATCAACGAAGTGATCGCCGACTTCCTGCCGAGCGTTCCGATCTACCCCTACCCGGAGGTCGTCGCGACCGACGAGGGCCTCGCGAACTACGGCACCGCCACGTTCAAGAACACGGACTGGACCCTGGTCGGCTACACCGAGTGATCTGAGCATCGCTCACCTGCATCACCTGAACACCGGCGGGGCGGGGACCGAAAGGTCCTCGCCCCGTCGGCGTGTCACGGGCTGCGGTAAAGTGGACTGCCGGCATCCCGGCATCATCCCTCTCTGCAAGGAACTCCCTTCATGGCGCACGCCCTCCGTCCTGACCTCCGTAACGTCGCGATCGTCGCGCACGTCGACCACGGCAAGACGACGCTCGTCGACGCCATGCTCCGCCAGACCGGCTCGTTCGGCGAGCACGCGCACGTCGAAGAGCGCGCGATGGATTCGAACGACCTCGAGCGTGAGAAGGGGATCACGATCCTCGCCAAGAACACGGCGATCACGTACAACGGCATCCACACCGAGCAGCCGATCACGATCAACGTCATCGACACCCCCGGTCACGCCGACTTCGGCGGCGAGGTCGAGCGCGGCCTGTCGATGGTGGACGGCGTCGTCCTACTGGTGGATGCCTCCGAGGGCCCGCTGCCGCAGACCCGGTTCGTCCTGCGCAAGGCGCTCGAGGCCAAGCTCCCCGTCATCCTCCTGGTCAACAAGACCGACCGTCCCGACGCCCGCATCGCGGAGGTCGAGGAAGAGGCGCACGACCTGCTGCTGGGTCTCGCCTCCGACCTGCAGGACGACGTGCCCGACCTCGACGTCGACGCGCTGCTCGACGTCCCCGTCGTCTACGCCTCGGGACGCGCCGGCGCCGCCTCGCGCACGCGCCCGGACAACGGCTCGCTGCCCGACAACGACGACCTCGAGCCGCTGTTCGAGGCGATCCTCGAGCACGTGCCCGCGCCGTCGTACGACGACGAGGCTCCGCTGCAGGCGTGGGTCACGAACCTTGACTCCTCGCCGTTCCTCGGCCGTCTCGCCCTCCTGCGCGTCTTCAACGGCACGCTCAAGAAGGGGCAGACCGTCGCCTGGGTGCGCGCGGACGGCACGACGAGCAACGCCCGCATCACCGAGCTGCTCATGACCCGCGCGCTCGAGCGCTACCCCGCCGAGTCCGCCGGCCCCGGCGACATCGTCGCGATCGCGGGCTTCGAGAACATCACGATCGGTGAGACCATCGCCGACCCCGAGGACATCCGTCCCCTCCCGGCCATCACGGTCGACGACCCCGCCATCTCGATGACGATCGGCACCAACACCTCGCCGCTCATGGGCAAGGTCAAGGGGCACAAGCTCACCGCCCGCATGGTGAAGGACCGCCTCGACCGCGAGCTCATCGGCAACGTGTCGCTGAAGGTCGTCGACATCGGCCAGCCCGACGCGTGGGAGGTGCAGGGCCGTGGTGAGCTCGCGCTGGCGATCCTCGTCGAGAACATGCGCCGCGAGGGTTTCGAGCTCACCGTCGGCAAGCCGCAGGTGGTCACCCGGCGCGACGAGAACGGCAAGCTCACCGAGCCGTTCGAGCACCTCACGATCGACGCGCCCGAGGAGCACCTCGGCGCCATCACGCAGCTGATGGCCGGCCGCAAGGGCCGCATGGAGACGATGACCAACCACGGCACCGGCTGGGTGCGTATGGAGTTCATCGTCCCCTCGCGCGGACTCATCGGCTTCCGCAGCGAGTTCCTCACCATCACGCGCGGCACCGGCATCGCGAACGCGATCTCGCACGGCTACGACGAGTGGGCGGGCGCGATCTCGACCCGTCAGAACGGCTCGATCGTCGCCGACCGTGCCGGCGTCGTCACGCCGTTCGCGATGATCGCTCTCCAGGAGCGCATGTCGTTCTTCGTGCAGCCCACCGAGGAGGTCTACGAGGGCATGGTCATCGGCGAGAACTCGCGCGCCGACGACATGGACGTCAACATCACGAAGGAGAAGAAGCTCACGAACATGCGTTCGTCGACCTCGGACTCCTTCGAGTCGATGACGCCGCCGCGCGTGCTCACCCTCGAGGAGAGCCTCGAGTTCGCCCGCGATGACGAATGCGTCGAGGTCACGCCCGAGAAGGTGCGCATCCGCAAGGTCGTCCTCGACGCGACCGAGCGCGGCCGCGCCGCCTCGCGCCTGAAGCGCCAGGACGCCGGTTCCTGACGCGGTGACGGGGGAGGAGCAGCCCACCCGACGGGCGTGGCGCGACTCCCTGGGGGTGGTCCTCGCGACCAGCGCCTATGGGGTGTCTTTCGGCGCCCTCGCGGTCGCCTCGGGTCTGGACGTGTGGCAGACCTGCGTCCTCAGCCTGTTCATGTTCACCGGTGGATCGCAGTTCGCCTTCGTCGGTGTGATCGGCGGGGGAGGCCTCCCGGGCGCGGCGATCGCGTCGGCGGGGCTGCTCGGCATGCGCAACGTCGCCTACGGACTGCGCATGTCGCCGGTCGTGGGTACGGGCTTCTGGCGGCGTGCCGCGGCATCCCATTTCACGATCGACGAATCGACGGCGGTCGCGCTGGCGCAGACGGATGCCGGTGCCCGCCGCATCGGCTTCTGGGTGACCGGCATCGGCATCTACCTCGGCTGGAACCTCACGACACTCGCGGGAGCGGTGCTGGGAGACGTCCTCGGCGACGTCCGGACCTACGGATTGGATGCCGCGGCCGCAGCCGCGTTCCTCGCACTGCTCTGGCCGCGTCTGCGCCGGCGTCAGGCGATGGCGGTGGGGGCGGCGGCGGCCGTCGTCGCGGCGATCTCGACCCCGCTGCTCATGCCGGGGCTTCCCGTCCTCGTCGCCGCGGTCGTCGCACTCGTCGTCGGCTGGACGAACTGGCTCGGCGCCCGCGAGACCACCACGGAGGCCGCGTCATGACCCTGTGGCACGCCATCCTGCTCGCCTCGATCGTCTGCGTCGCGCTGAAGACCGTGGGGTATCTCGTGCCGCCGGCGTGGTTCGACGCGCCGCGCCCGTCGCGGACGATCGACCTGCTCACCGTCGCCCTGCTCGCCGCTCTCGTCGTCGTGCAGACCCTCGGTGCGGGCCAGGCGGTGGTCGTCGATGCGCGGCTGCCCGCCGTCCTCGTGGCCGCGGGCCTGCTCGTGATCCGTGCGCCGTTCCTCGTGGTCGTGGCCGCGGCCGCCGCCACCGCGGCGCTCCTGCGCCTGTGGGGCTGGGCGGCGTGAGCGCCGCAGGGTGCGCGCCTAGACTGTGGTGGTGAACGCCCTGCTCGCCCGCGTCGCCACGTGGATCCTCGCCGCCGTCATCGGCGTCGTCTACGGCGTGGCCGGCACCATCGGTCAGGCGGCGGTGTGGGGTGTGGTCCCCGTCGGCCTGCTGGTCGCCTCTCTCGGTTTCATCGCCCTGCTGGTCGCCGTCCGCATCCTCACGGGGGAGCGCGCGTCGGCTCTGGCCTGCGGCCTCGGTGCGATGGTCGCGACCCTGCTGTTCGCCAACGAGGGACCCGGCGGCTCGGTCGTCGTGCCCGCCCCGCCCGAGGACGCGGCGATCACACCCGGCCTGATCTGGACTTTCCTGGTGCCGCTCGTGGCCGCGCTCGTCGTCGCGTGGCCGTCGGCATCCCGCCTTCGTTCCACGAACTAGACTCGTCCTGTGACGTATGTGATCGCTCTCCCGTGCGTGGATGTCAAAGACCGTGCCTGCATCGACGAGTGCCCCGTCGACTGCATCTACGAGGGTGAACGGTCCCTCTACATCCACCCCGACGAGTGCGTCGACTGCGGTGCGTGCGAGCCGGTCTGCCCGGTCGAGGCGATCTACTACGAGGACGACCTCCCCGCCGAGTGGCAGGACTACTACACCGCCAACGTCGAGTTCTTCGAGGACATCGGCTCGCCCGGCGGTGCCGCGAAGGTCGGTGTGATCGCGAAGGACCACCCCGTCATCGCGGGTCTTCCGCCGCAGGCGCACTGAGCGGCCATGAGCGTCCGCGACCTCGCCGACTACCCGTGGGACGCCGTCGCACCGTACGCCGCGCGCGCACGGCAGCATCCTGACGGCATCGTCGACCTCTCCATCGGCTCTCCGGTCGACCCGACGCCCGGCGTCGTGGCGGACGCCCTGCGGCGTGCGACCGATGCGCACGCCTACCCGCAGACCGTCGGCACCCCGGCGCTGCGCGAAGCGATCGCCGCCTGGTACGCGCGGCGCCGCGGCGTCCCCGGCCTGACTCCCGCGCACGTGATCCCCACGGTCGGCTCGAAGGAGCTCGTCGCGCTCCTGCCGCTGCTCCTCGGGCTCGGCCCCGGCGACACCGTCGTGCACCCCCGCGCCGCCTACCCGTCGTACGAAGTCGGTGCCCGCCTCGTCGGCGCGACCGCGCTCGCCTCGGACGATCCGGGCGAATGGCCCGAGACGACCCGCCTGGTGTGGCTCAACTCTCCCGGCAACCCCGACGGCCGCGTGCTGGGCGTCGACGAGCTCCGCCGCGCCGTGCGTCGCGCGCGCGAGCTGGGTGCCGTCCTGGCCTCGGACGAGTGCTACGCCGAGCTGGGCTGGGACGGACCGTGGGCGGATGCCGCGGTGCCGAGCGTCCTCGATCCGCGCGTCACCGAGGGCGACCTCACCGCGCTCCTGTCGGTCTACTCGCTCAGCAAGCAGTCCAACCTCGCCGGGTACCGCGCCGCGTTCCTGGCGGGCGACACGGATCTGGTGGCGGGGCTTGTGACGGCGCGCAAGCACCTGGGGCTCATGGTCCCGGGTCCCGTGCAGGACGCGATGGTCGCCGCCCTCGAGGACGACGCGCACGTCGAGCACCAGCGCGCGCTGTACCGTGCGCGGCGCGACGTGCTGAAGCCCGCCGTCGAGGCGGCCGGGTTCCGGATCGACCACAGCGAGGGCGGCCTGTATCTCTGGGCGACGGCGGGGGAGGACGCGTGGACGTCGCTCGGCCGGCTCGCCGAGCTCGGCATCCTGGCCGGTCCCGGGCACTTCTACGGCGCGCATCACCCGCAGCACGTGCGCTTCTCGCTCACCGCGACCGACGAGCGCATCGCCGCCGCGGCGCGGCGACTGACAGCATCCGCGGGATCGTAGCGTTTCGTAGGTTTCCTCTCACGGATGCCGCGATCCGTTGGGCGGGTCAGGAGAGGCGCCATCTCCCCGTTAGGCTGTAGAGACCGCTCCCGACGACCGCAAGGAGGCTTCGTGACCAACGCGGACACCCCTCAGAAGGCCACCGTGACCATCGGTGACACGACCGCGGAGCTCCCGCTCGTCGCCGGAAGCGAAGGGGTGCCGAGCGTCGACTTCTCGACGTTCACGAAGCAGACCGGGCACACCTCGCTCGACTACGGCTTCGTGAACACCGCCTCGACGAAGTCCGCGATCACGTACATCGACGGTGACCAGGGCATCCTGCGGTACCGCGGATACCCGATCGAGCAGCTCGCACAGCACAGCACCTACCTCGAGGTCGCCTGGCTCCTCATCTACGGCGAGCTTCCCACGGCGGACGAGCTGGCCGGCTGGGACGAGAAGATCCGGCGCCACACGCTCCTGCACGAGGACCTCAAGCACTTCTTCTCAGCTCTGCCGCATACCGCGCACCCGATGTCGGTTCTCTCGGCCGCGACGGCCGCGCTCTCGACCTACTACGAGGGCCAGAGCGACCCGCACAACCCGGAGCACGTCGAGCTCAACACGATCCGCATGCTCGCGAAGCTCCCCGTGATCGCGGCGTACGCGCACAAGAAGAGCATCGGGCACGCGTTCCTCTACCCCGACAACTCGCTGAGCTTCGTCGACAACTTCCTCAAGCTGAACTTCGGCAACAACGCCGAGCCCTACGAGATCAACCCGGTCATGTCGCGGGCGCTCGAGCGGCTGCTCATCCTGCACGAGGACCACGAGCAGAACGCATCGACCTCGACCGTGCGGCTCGTCGGGTCGACCGGGGCCAACCAGTTCTCGTCGATCTCGGCCGGCATCAACGCGCTCTACGGGCCGCTCCACGGCGGCGCGAACGAGGCGGTCCTCGACATGCTCGCGCGCATCCGTGACTCGGGCGAGAGCGTGCAGCGCTTCGTCGAGCGGGTGAAGAACAAGGAAGACGGCGTCAAGCTCATGGGCTTCGGGCACCGCGTCTACAAGAACTACGACCCGCGCGCGAAGCTCGTCAAGGAATCCGCCGACGAGGTCCTCCGCGAACTCGGCGTCGAGGACCCGCTCCTCGCCCTCGCCAACGAGCTCGAGGAGATCGCGCTCAACGACGACTACTTCAAGGAGCGTCGCCTCTACCCGAACGTCGACTTCTACACCGGCGTCATCTACAAGGCGATGGGCTTCCCGACACGGATGTTCACGCCCCTGTTCGCGATCGGTCGGCTTCCCGGCTGGCTCGCGCACTGGCGCGAGATGCAGAACGACCCGCAGACCAAGATCGGTCGCCCGCAGCAGCTCTACACGGGAGCGACGGAGCGGGACTACCCCGTTTCCCGCTGACGCACGCCCCGCACCCCGCTAGGGTGTGCCCATGGGGTGGATGCCGGGGGTAGGACTGACCTTCGACGATTCGGGTTTCGTCGACGACAGCGGGTACATCGATGACGGGGTGATCGGCGTGCCGCCGGGCATGGACGACGGCGGGTTCATGGATCCCACCGGCATGGACGGGATGGCGTCGGGGTTCTCGGCCGTCTTCGGCCTGGTCCTGGTGCTCGGCATCGTCGGGGCGGTCTTCGGGCTCGTCATCCGCGCGCGGAAGTACCGCATCCTGAGCGACGCGGGGATCGACCCGCTGACCGTGGATGCGCAGATCGCCGCCAAGGTGCTGCGCAGCGACGCGCTCGCGCCCGCGGCATTCGAGCCGGCGGTCGCGACACCGCCTGCCGCGCCGACCACTGCCGCGCCGACCCCTTCCGTGCCGACGATGGAGCAGCGCCTGATCGAACTCGACGGTCTCCGGGCGCGCGGCATCATCAGCGACGAGGAGCACCGCGAGGCGCGCGCCGCCGTCCTGAAGGGCTGACCCCTCAGGCGTGCAGGTCGGCGTTGAGGGTGACCCCGACGCCCTCGCGACGCACGGCCTCGACGGCGCCCGTGAGCGAGTTGCGCCGGAACAGGATGCCGCTCCGCCCCGACAGTTCGGCGGCCTTCGCCGTCGGGACAGTGCCGTCGGCCCGCGGCGTCTCGCCGACGAGGACGACCTTGGTCCCGCCGGTCAGGTAGAGACCCGCTTCGACGATGCAGTCGTCGCCGAGGGAGATTCCGATGCCGGCGTTCGCGCCCAGCAGGGTGCGGCGACCGATCGAGACCCGGTGGCTGCCGCCGCCCGAGAGCGTGCCCATGATCGACGCGCCGCCGCCGATGTCGCTGCCGTCGCCGACGACGACACCCTGCGAGATGCGTCCCTCGACCATCGAGGCACCGAGCGTCCCGGCGTTGAAGTTGACGAACCCCTCGTGCATCACCGTGGTCCCCGGCGCGAGGTGCGCCCCGAGCCGGACGCGCGAGGCGTCGGCGATGCGCACGCCCGAGGGGACGACGTAGTCGGTGAGCCGCGGGAACTTGTCGATCCCGGCGACCTGGATGCCGGCGCGCTGCAGCGTCGGGCGCAGACGGGTGAGATCCTGCGGGTGCATCGGTCCGGCGCTCGTCCACGCGACGTTCGGCAGATGCCCGAAGATACCGGTGAGGTCGAGCTCGTTCGGGGCGACGAGGCGGTGCGAGAGCGCGTGCAGGCGGAGGTAGGCGTCGGACGTGCCCGCGGGCGGCGCGTCGAGGTCGATCTCGACGACGACGACACCGACGGTGACGGCGCGCCGCTCGTCGTCGCCGACGTGGGCGGCGAGGTCGGTCGTGTCCACCTCGGCGGGTGCCCGGCCGACAGCCGGTGCGGGGTACCAGGTGTCGAGGACGGTGCCGTCCTCGCTCGTCGTCGCCAGACCGATGCCCCAGACCCACCGTGCGTCACTCATGGTTCCAGGCTATCGGGCCGTCGTTAGACTCGACGTCATGCCCCGGCTCGACCTCCGCTCCACAGCTGTCGACCTGACACGGACCATCTGCGACATCCCGAGCGTGTCGGATGACGAGACCGTCCTCGCGGACGCGATCTTCGAGGCCGTCTCGGAGCTGCCGCACCTCGAGGTCCACCGCGAAGGCGACACGATCGTCGCGCGCACCCGCCTCGGGCGCGCGCAGCGTGTCGCGATCGCCGGGCACATCGACACGGTCCCCATCAACGGCAACGTCCCGACCCGCGACATCGAGGTCGACGGCGAGCCGTACCTCTGGGGCCGCGGCACCGTCGACATGAAGGCCGGTGTCGCCGTCCAGCTGAAACTGGCCGCCGAGCTCACCGATCCCCGTGTCGACATCACCTGGATGTGGTACGACCACGAGGAGGTCGCCGCCGACCTCAACGGGTTGAACCGGCTCGCGGCATCCCGTCCCGACCTCTTCGCGGCGGACTTCGCCATCCTCGGCGAACCTTCCGACGGGCAGGTGGAGGGCGGCTGCAACGGCACCCTCCGCGCGGTCGTGCGCACCTCCGGCGTGCGCGCGCACAGCGCCCGTGCGTGGGTCGGCGAGAACGCGATCCACAAGGCCGCTCCGATCCTCGCCCGGCTCGCGGAGTACCGGCCGCGCGAGATCGAGGTCGACGGACTGCTCTACCGTGAGGGCCTCAACGCCGTCGCGATCCGCGGCGGCATCGCCGGCAACGTCATCCCCGACGCCTGCGAGGTCGACGTCAACTTCCGCTTCGCTCCGAGCCGGGATGCCGCCGCCGCCGAGGCGCACGTGCGCGACGTCCTGGCGGGATTCGAGGTCGAGATCGTGGACCTGTCCGAGGGGGCCCGGCCAGGGCTCGAGGCGCCGCTCGCGCGGGAGTTCGTCGCGGCGGTCGGCGCGGTGCCGAAGCCGAAGTACGGCTGGACCGACGTCGCGCGGTTCTCGGCGATGGGCGTTCCCGCGGTCAACTACGGCCCGGGCGATCCGCACCTGGCCCATCACGACGAGGAGCGCGTGCCGATCGCGCAGATCGAGGACGTCGAGCGGGGCCTGCGGGCATGGCTGAGCGGCGACTGAGGTCCGCAGCCTCCGTCGCCGGCACCGTCGCCGCCGTCTACCTCTCGGCACGCCTCGTCACGACCCTGTTCTTCTGGGCCGCGGCGAGCCTCTCCGGACCCACCTCGCGCTTCGGCGCGGACGCCACCATCCCGTCGCTCGCGATGGGATGGGACGCCCAGTGGTACTGGGTGATCGCCGATCGCGGCTACCCGTCCGAGCTCCCGGTGAACGGCACCGGGCAGGTGACCGAGAACGCGTGGGCGTTCATGCCGCTGTTCCCCGTGCTCGCCCGGACGCTGGGCGGCGTCCTCGGAGGCTACCCGGCGGGAGCGGTGGTGCTGGCGCTCGTGGCCGGGTACGCGGCATCCGTGGTGCTCTTCGTGCTGCTGCGCGGACGCCTCGGCGAGACGGCGTCGCTCTGGGCGGTGGTGCTCTTCGCCAACGGTCCGCTCGCCGCCCTGTTCCAGATGGGGTACGCCGAGTCGCTCCTGCTGGTCTGGCTGTTCCTCGCGCTGTGGGCGCTCCAGCGCCGGCGGTTCGGCTGGATCTATGCGCTCGTCGTCCTGATGGGCTTCACCCGGCCGGGGGTGCTCGCGTTCGCCCTGCTGCTGGGCCTCTACGGGATCCATCGGTGGATGCGGCGGCGCGTCGATCCGCTGCCGACCCCGCACATCGTCCACATCATCGCCCTGGGCGCCCTCGCGACGATCGTGGGATTCGCCTGGCAGGTCATCGCCGGTGTCGCGACGGGGGATCCCTCCGCGTACCTCGAGACCGAGCTCGCCTGGCGGCGAAGCTGGGTCGGCTCCGAGGAGCAGTTCGTCCCCTTCGCCGGTTTCGTGCAGGCATCCTCGCTCTGGTTCGGCATCTGGGGGCTGCCGCCGATGCTCGGACCGATCGCCCTCGCCGTCCTGGTCCTGGGGGCCGCCGCGCTCCTCGTGCGGGCGCCCCAGGTGCGCCGTCTCGGGCCCGAGATCCGGCTGTGGGGCGCGAGTTACCTCGTCTACCTGCTCGCGGTGTTCTTCCCGCAGTCGAGCGTGTTCCGGCTGCTGCTGCCCCTCACGCCCGTGGTCGCCGCCGTGGCGGTCCCGCCCTCACGATGGTGGCGGATCGGGATGCTGGTGCTGTGCCTCGGCGGGCAGTGGCTGTGGATCCACGAGATGCTCGCGCTCGGCGACACGTTCTACCGGATTCCGTGACGATAAGCGTCCGCTGACAGGCGCGCGCGCCGAAGGCGATCAGCCCATTGAGTAGACTAATGGGGAAGGCCGAAGACGAAAGGGAGCCCCACAATGGCAGCCATGAAGCCGCGCACCGGAGACGGACCTATGGAGGCCGTCAAGGAAGGCCGCCTCATCATCGTGCGTGTTCCACTCGAGGGGGGCGGTCGACTGGTCGTCTCGGTGAACGACGACGAGGCGAAGGAACTCCACAGTGTTCTCAGCGGGGTCGTCGGCGCCGCCTGACCCCGACTCGATGCGAAAGGCCGGTCCCCGTGGGGACCGGCCTTTCGGCGTATCCGGCGTGCGCCGGGATCAGCCCGCGTCGGCGACGGTCGTCAGCTGCAGGAGTCCCTCGCCGGCGATCGAGAGGGCCCCGAGGACCGCCGGGGAGGCCTGGGTCTCCTGGATCAGCGAGCGATACGCCGTCTCGAGGGGGCCGCGACGGACCGGGTCGGCGACGGCGCCGCCGGCCAGGACCCGCGGGACGAGCACCGTTCCGCCCGCCCGGGCGAGCCGGAGGCCGTGCTCGACGTACTCGATGACGCCGTCCGGGTCCGCGTCGATGAGGACGATGTCGTAGGAGGCCTCGTTCATCCGCGGCAGGACCTCGGCGGCGCGGCCCGTGATGAAGCGCGCGCGGGCGGCGGGGACGCGGGCGTCGGTGAACGCCTTCCGCGCCACGGCGAGGTGCTCGGGCTCCTTGTCGATCGTCGTGAGTGTCGCGCGGGGGGACCCGTGCAGCAGCCACAGCCCCGAGACGCCGCCGCCGGTGCCGATCTCGACGATGTTCAGCGCGCGGCTCGCCGCGGCGATCACCGCGCACTGCGCGCCCACCTCGGGACTGATCGGATTCGCGCCGATCTCGAGGGCGTGCGCTCGCGCCCGGGCGATGGCGTCGGGTTCGACCGTCGCCTCGGCAGCGAACCTGCGGACCGCCTCGTGATCTCCCATGTGGTGAACCTCCTCCGCCCAGCCTAGGCGGGCCCGCATGCCGCAACCCTCAGGCGCACGGGTAACCTGGGAAGCATGTCGAACGGGCTCGATCTGGAGAAGATCCTCCTCATCGCGCTCATCGCCGCACTCCTGCTGGGGCCCGAGCGCCTGCCGGGTTACGCGGCCTCCCTCGCACGTCTGACGCGCCGCGTCCGCGACTGGCTGGACGGCGCGCGGACCCGCGTCAAGGAGGAGATGGGGGACGACTTCGACGAGATCGAGTGGCGCAAGCTCGATCCGCGGCAGTACGACCCCCGGCGCATCATCCGCGAGGCGCTCATCGACGACGCGCCCGTGAAGCCCGTCGCCGCCGGGGCGGCGGCGATGACCGCGGTCGCGGCGCCTCCGGCACCCGAGGTCACGACGGCGGTCGATGCGGTCGATGCGGGCGTCGTCCCGTTCGACTCCGAAGCCACCTGACCGGCGGCATCCGTCTCTCCTCAGGCGGGGGAGACGGGGAGGGCGCGACCGGCGAGCGAGGAGCGCGTCGAGACGAGGGTGTCGGCGACCGCCGAGATCGCACGCGCCGCGGGATCACCGGGATCGGCGAGGACGACCGGTTCGCCCTCGTCTCCGCCGCGGCGGAGGGCGGGGCTGAGGGGCACCGAGCCGAGGAGCGGCACCACAGCGTCGTCGGTCGAGAGCGCGGCGGCGACCGCCGCCCCGCCGCCGGCGCCGAACACGTCGACGAGGGTGCCGTCGGGAAGGGCGAAGGCCGCCATGTTCTCGATGACGCCGACGATGCGCTGGCCCGTCTGACGGGCCACGACGCCGCTGCGGACGGCGACGTCGGCCGCGGCCGCCTGCGGCGTCGTCACCACGAGGACCTCGGCATGCGGAAGGAGCTGACCCACGGAGATCGCCACGTCGCCGGTCCCCGGGGGCATGTCGATGAGGAGCACGTCGAGGTCGCCGAAGTGCACGTCGGTGAGGAACTGCTGCACGGTGCGGTGCAACATCGGCCCGCGCCAGGCGACGGCGGGGGAGGAGCCCTCCGGGAGGAACATCCCGATCGAGATCGTCTTCACGCCGTGGGCGACCGGCGGCAGCATGAGGTCGTCGAGGCGGGTCGGCTGCGGCGGGCGGCCGTCCTCGCCGACGAGGCCGAGCAGTCCCGGGATCGAGAAGCCGTGCACGTCCGCGTCGATCAGCCCGACGGCCAACCCTCGCGTCGCCAGGGCGACGGCGAGGTTCGCCGTGAGGGTGGACTTGCCCACACCGCCCTTGCCGCTCGTGACCGCGATGACACGGGTCAGCGCGTCGGCGGTGAACGGCATGCGACGCGCGCCGCGGATCCGCTCGACGAGGGCCGAGCGCTCCGCCGCCGTCATGACGCCTACGTCGACGCGGACGTCGTCGACGCCCGGGACGGATGCCGCGGCATCCCGCACGTCCCGCTCGATGCGGTCCGCGGCGGGGCATCCGACGATCGTCAGGGCGATGCCGACGTGCGCGGTTCCCTCGTCGAGGGTGATCTCCCGCACCATGTCGAGCTCGCCGATCGGACGCCGCAGCTCCGGGTCGACGACGGCGGACACGGCACGGCGGACGTCGTCGGCCGTCGCGGGGGTGCTCACGAGGAGCGGGCGTCGTCGCCCGGCCGGTCGCGCTCGTCGAGACGCTCGATGAGGGCCTTGAGCTCCTGGCGGAGCACGTCGCGGCTGATCATCTCGTCCTGCATGTCGGTGAGCGCCATCCGCAGGGCCACGACCTCGCGGGCGAGGTACTCGGTGTCGGCGAGGTTGCGCTCGGCCCGCTGTCGGTCCTGCTCGATCTGCACGCGGTCCCGGTCGTCCTGGCGGTTCTGGGCGAGGAGGATGAGGGGAGCGGCGTACGAGGCCTGGAGCGACAGCATGAGCGTCAGGGCGGTGAACCCGAGCGCCGCGTCGTCGAAGCGCAGTCCCTCGGGCGCGGCGGTGTTCCAGACGATCCAGGCGACGCAGAAGAGCGTCAGGATGAGCAGGAACGCGGGGGTCCCCATCGCCCGGGCGATCCACTCCGTGAACCGACCGAAGCGGTCGCGGGAAGGCTGCGGGGTGCGGCTGAGCACGCTCGTGCGCCGCCCGCGGGGCGCCTCGAACCCGGACTTCGGCGCGCGTGCCATCATCGCCGCACCTCCGGACCCTGTCGCGGCGCGTCCTGCGATCGCCAGTCGTCGGGCAGCAGGTAGTCGATCACGTCGTCGACCGTGACCGTGCCGACGAGGTGGCGGGCCTGATCGACGACGGGCAGCGAGACGAGGTTGTAGCTCGCGAGGAGACGGGCCACCTCGGCGGCGCTGGCCGAGACGGTGACGGGCTCGACGGTGTCGTCGATGATGGCGCCCAGCCGCTCGTGCGGCGGGTAGCGCAGCATCCGCTGGAAGTGCACGACACCCAGCAGGCGCCCCGTCGGGGTCTCGTAGGGCGGCAGGGTCACGAAGACGGCGGCCGCGAGGGCGGGGTGCAGTTCGTGGCGGCGGATGAGGGCGAGCGCCTCGGCGACGGTCGCGTCGGCGGACAGCACGATCGGTTCGCTGGTCATGAGACCGCCCGCGGTGTCGGGGCCGTGCTCGAGGAGGGCGCGGACGTCCTCGGCCTCCTCGGGCTCCATGAGGTCCAGCAGCTGTCCGGCGCGGGCATCCGACAGCTGACCCAGCACGTCGGCCGCATCGTCCGGTTCCATCGCGTCGAGGATGTCGGCGGCGCGCTCGTCGCCGAGGGCTTCGAGGATGTGCACCTGCTCGTCCTCGGGCATCTCCTCGAGGGCGTCGGCGAGACGGTCGTCGGGGAGCTCCTCCGCCACCTCGAGCAGGCGCTCCTCGGGGAGGTCGAGGAGCGTGTTGGCGAGGTCGGCGGGCTTGAGCTCGGAGTACGAGGCGACCAGGAGCTCGGCGGACTGCGTCTGTCCCGCGACCTGCTCGTCGCGCACGTCGTTCCACTGCGCGAAGGTCGTCGGCCCCTTGGCGAACGGCGACGCGCTGGTCTTGGGGCGGCGCAGGAACAACTGCCCCACCTGCCAGTCGCCCAGGCGGTCGCGCTCGATGGCGACA
Source organism: Microbacterium sp. CnD16-F (assembly GCF_024124465.1). Lineage (NCBI taxonomy): Bacteria > Bacillati > Actinomycetota > Actinomycetes > Micrococcales > Microbacteriaceae > Microbacterium > Microbacterium sp. CnD16-F. Next base: position 977 of record NZ_JAMXSA010000001.1, on the reverse strand, counting down.
TCCTCGATCACGGCGGAGCCCGACCCGTCGGTGAGGTGCACGTTGCGGCCGATGAGCTCCGTCATGACACGCACCTCGCCGCCGCGCTGCTCGAAGCGGCGGACGTTGATGAGGCCGGTCGTGATGACCTGGCCGCTGGCGATCGAGGTGACCCGTCCGATGGACAGGAACACGTTGCGTCGGCCGGGGATCTCGACCACGAGCCCGACCACTCTCGGGGGGTCGTCCTTGCGGTAGATCACGACCACATCGCGGACCTTCCCCAGCCGGTCGCCCGCGGGGTCGAAGACGGCGCACCCGGTCAGGCGCGCGACGAAGACCCGTTGCGTACTCACCCGACCAGCGTAGTCGGCGGATCCCTCGCGCTCCCTGCACCCACGCAAAGGCTCGCGTGGGAGACTGAGGCCATGAGCATGATGGGTGGGGCCCCGAAGGAACACGGTGCGACGGTCGCGGAGTACTCGTCGTACGAGTCGGCGCAGAAGTCGGTGTCGACCCTCATCGGCGCGGACGTCCCGGCGCAGGACATCGCGATCGTCGGCCGCGGGCTGCGCTCGGTCGAACGCGTCACCGGTCGGCTGGGATACGCGACCGCGGCTCGGTCCGGCGCGATCAACGGCGTCCTGCTCGGTCTGCTGTTCGCCGCGATCTTCGTGCTCGGCAGCCCCGGCGCCGCGCTGCAGTTGTTCGTCGGCGTGATGCTCGTGGGCATCGCGCTCGGCATGCTCATGAGCATCATCAGCTACTCGATCCTGCGCCGTCGTCGCGACTTCACCTCGGTGACCCAGGTCATCGCCGACCACTACGACGTGACGGTGCTGCCCCGCAGCTTCGGCCGCGCCAAGGAACTGCTCGGCGCCGCGGCGGCCCCGACCGCCCCGCCGGTGCCGCCGACCGACATGACGGCGCCCCCGCGCTACGGCGAGCGTGTCGACCCGGCCGCTCCCGTCCCCGCGGCGGGGGAGCGCGTCGACCCC
>NZ_JAMXSA010000019.1:0-45688 GCF_024124465.1 Microbacterium sp. CnD16-F | reverse complement strand
GACGTCGCCCCCGCGGCGGCTTTCCCGCCGCCTGCAGCGGCGCCACTAGCCCCGCCGCCCGATCCGGGCGTAGGTACAGGCCGCGGCGCCGAGCCACCCCCCGCGCCGGTCGCCGGAGAGCCGGGGCTGTTGGCAGGCGCTCCGCCACCGCCTCCGCCGGACGAGGATCCGGCCGAGCTCGACATACGGCGGACCGCACCGGTAGCGACGTCTCCGCCGATCGCGCCGGCGGCGCCCGCGAGTGCCATGCCCGCGCCCCCTCCGCCCGCGACGGCGCTGGTCATGGGAGCGACGAAACGCAGCAGCGCCGGCAGGGCGACGAGCGCCATGAGCATCAATGCCATGCCGGTCAGAATCGACCAGAGCCCTCCACCGTCGTCGAGGAAGGCGTCAGTTCCGACGAGTTGGAACGCCGCGGCGTAGATGAGCGCTGCGGCGGGCTTGTAGAGAACGAAAGCAAGCGTCCAGCCGATGACGCGGCCGAACCACTGCCGCCCCATCTGCGTGTTGGTGAAGCTCGCCGTGAGCGGAAGCACCCCGGCGAGGATGACGAGCAGCCCACCGCGCACCACCATGAGCGCGACCTGCACAAAGACCATCAGCATCGCGATCGCTGCGAGAACGAGGACGCCGATGATGCCGATGGGTGAAGAAGCGGTGAGCGCGAGCATCCCCGCAACGTTGGTACCGAAGCACTGGGACGCCCCGCCGGCAGAGACGTCGCAATCCGTTGCGTTGTTCAACACCCAGATGGAGAACGCGTCAGCTGCCGTCACCGCCAAAGTGAGGATCGCGAGGCCCGCACCTGAGACTGCCAAGAGCGTGAGGAGCGACTGGATCAGATCCTTACCCGGCTGGGCGCGCTGTTCCCACGCCATGCGGATGCCGCCGACGATGACCGATAGGACGGCCAGGCCGCCGACGTAGAACCAGAGGGAGTTCTGCAGGAAACCGACCGCCGACGAGGAACCGTCCGGGGCGGAAGAGCTCAAGAGGCCGCCGACGAGTGCAGACGCCCCCGAAATGAGCATCACGGCGAAGAAGATGATTCCCAGCGCCCCGACGCTGCGAATGCCCTCACCGCGACGGACGCGCACCGTGACGAGCGCGCCGAGTGCGATGAGGGACAGCACGGCAACCGTCAGTCCGATGTACGTGACGTAGTTGAGGATCGTGCCGAACGCTTCGCTCCCCGGCGGCGTGCCGCCCCCGGTCGTCGAGCCGTCGCCGGCCGTCAGTACCGGAGTGGGAACCTGCACCCACATGCTGCCCATGTTCGCAACCGCGGCGCCGAAGCCTTCGAGAGTGCGATTCATGAGTTCCTGAATCGCGTCGTTCGACGCCTTCGACACGACATCGCCCACGGCGTTGCCGCCCTTGCAGACGAGATCCCACCACTCGCATTCGGCCGCAGCAGCCATGGGTCAGGCTCCCGACCAGGGGATGTAGCCACCGAGGTTCTGCAGACCCGCAGGGGCGAGAGGGAGGTCGCCCGAGGCGGTCATTTCGACCTTCCAGTCGCCTTCCACCCATTGCAGCTTCAGCGGCACGCTGACAAGCGAACCGTCCGAGTAGTTCAGGGCCAGGTCGATGGTGGCGCTGTCGGCACTGTACGCCGCCACCTTGAAACCGGCGACCTGAGCGCGGAGGCTGGACGAGCTGCCTGCCGAGTCCTGAGCCTCGAGAGCGTCGCGACCCGGTCCGGGTGCGACAAGGTCAATGAGACGCGGACCGAGGTTGGCGTCCGTGCCCGTCGCGACGAAGTTGACGGCCGCGAACAGGGCCCCCTCCGCTGTGCGGGCGAAGCACGAGCGGAGGCCGTCGTCGACGGCGCCAGGACCGACCTCGGCCTCTGTCGGGGCTGCCATCGTGCCCACGAGCTCCCACGTATTCGCCGGTGCCGCGATTAGAGAGCTCGAATCCTCGACCGCGGTGAGGCCGCAAACACTGGGGTCGTCCGCCACCGGCGTTGTCGACTGCGCGGGTGTAGAGGTGGGCGTAGGTGGTGTCGCGTCGTCATTGCCGTTGAACAGGCCGGCGATGAGAGCGACCACCGCGATCACCGCGATCAGGCCCACCACCGCAGCCGCGACGATGAAGCCGCGGCTGCGGAACGGGCTAGGAGTGTCCGTGCTCACTTGAATTTCCCCCGAGGGTGCTTACGCGCCAGAGATGAAGCCGACGAGCGCGGTTGCGGCGCCGATGATCATGACGCCGATCAGGATCGCCACGAACGTCTTGATGTGCTCCCCACCTTCACCGCGGCGAGAGTTGAACATGAAGAGGACGGCCACGAAGATCAGCGCGAGAACCGCGGCGATCAGGCCCACCCACTTCGCCCACCCGAGAATCGTGCCCACGGCCTCGAAACCAGGAGGGGCAACCGGCTCCGGGTCCGGGAGTGCGAGCGCGTAGTAGACGACGTCGTGTCCGAGCTGCGAGAGCGACATGGTGGTCCTTTCAGTTGTGAGCAGGGCTGCTCGAGTCCAAATGCAGTTCCGCGAACAGCTCGCGGAATGCCTTGGGTAGAGGGGTCGAAGGGTCTGCAGGGCCGAGCCGCCAGGCGTCCACCCACGGCAGCGTCCATACGCGGGGCAGGCCGCCTCCGACGACCTGCTGCAGATCGCGCAGAGGCTTCGGGAGTCGTCCGGGGGCATCCGCGATGAGGACCAGGCCGGCAAGAGTCACCGAGTTGCCCAGGGCGCCGGATGCCCACTCAGTCGCGGCACGCTGCGCAGCCGTCAGGCCTTGGTAGTTGGAGCGTGCGACGAGGACGACGTTCGTTGCGATGTTGGGCGGGTCTGCGATCGGCCACCCGTGCTGCGCAGGCCGAGTGTCCTGCGCGAGCGCGGCCAGAGTCGACTCGCCGGCGCCGCCGTGTACGCCGAGCCACCACACCTTCGCGGGCCATGCCTGAGACCAACGCGGCAGTCTGTCCGCCGTGTCAGGAACGGGGACGCCGGCCTGCGGAGCGGCGGGGCCGGTCCTGGCCGTGCGGCGCGTGGGAGTTGCGGGAGTTTCCGGCTCGGAATCAGCGGCCCGATCGGGCCCCGTGATCCACGGGTTCACGTTCGTCATGCTCGCTCCGCTCTTGTGAGGACTTCATCTATCCTCTTTTCGAACTCCGTCACGCATGGCGCGCTGTCCACACTGGTGGCGAATATTCAATGACGTAATCCTACCCAGGATATCGCAGACCCGTCGATAAACATTTGTTACAGCCTGCGCAAACGGTACGCTGGGCGCGTGACTGTCACCCCTCGGAGCACGCAGCGGGCGCTTGGCGCCACACTGTCTCTTGTCGCTGCGCTGGCCGTGACCGGTTGCGTAAGCGACCCTCCACAGCCGGAGCCGACGCAGTCGGCGGCTCCCACCCCCACGAGCACCAATCCCATCAATCCCACCCCACCGAGCGACACGGGCGCTACTGTCGCGCCCGTCCCGGAGGCTGAGAGCGACAGCCAGGCCGCCGCAATCGACGCGGCCACGGCAGCTCTGACCGCCTACGCGCAGCCCGAGCTCCCCTATCAGGAGTGGATCAACGGTCTGTACCCGTACCTCACCCAGACCGGCGCAGCCGCATATGAGGACACCGACCCCGCACGCATCCCCGTCCGGAAAGTTACAGGGCCGGGCGTGATCCTCCCCGCCTCCACGGAGGTCGCGCTGATCGTTCAGCTCCCAACCGACGCGGGTGACTACAACGTGAGCCTCAGTCGCCCGAACGCCGACGCGGCGTGGCTGGCAGACCGGATCCGACCCGCAGACGGCTGACATGGCACAAGGGACGAAGAATCTCACCGGCGCGCTGATCATCGGCACGCCGATCATCGTCGTGGTGAGCATCTTCGCTCTCGTCCTGCTGTTCATGACCGGCGGTAGCGCGTCCGCCGCCTGCAGCGGCGGTGTCGGCACCGCCGACCCCGACGACGTGCCCGAGGAGCCTGTCGCCGGCTACTCCGGGGAGCAGCTGCAGAACGCCGCGCTCATCATGAACGCCGCCGTCCCGCTCGGTCTGGATCGTCAGGCTCAGGTGGTCGCCGTGATGACCGCGATGGGCGAGAGCTCGCTGCGCAACATCGACTTCGGTGACGACGTCAACGGCGTCACCAACCCGGACGGGACCCCCACGTGCTCTCTCGGGCTGTTTCAGCAACAGTGGTGCATCGGCAGCTGGGGAACCAAGGAGCAGGTGATGGACCCCACCTACGCGGCCACCCAGTTCCTCACCCGCCTTGCCGCCGTCGACGACTGGGCGTCGCTCGAGCCGAGCATCGCCGCGCACAAAGTGCAGCGCAACGCCGACCCGTTCCACTACGAGAAGTTCTTCGACGCGGCCAACCAGGTCGTCACCGCCCTCGCCGGGGGCGGCGGATGCACAGGCACCGGAGCCATTCAGTTCCCCCTCTCCGAGGGCTACAACATGACGTCCGGCTTCGGCCCTCGCAGCATCAGCGTCCCCGGTGCACCTTCCTGGCACGCCGCCGTCGACCTGCAGCACTGGCCCAACCCCTGCGGTGACCAGATCTACTCCATCAGCGCCGGCACCGTCACTTACAAAGCCGGATACCAACTCACGGTCAAAGCGCCCGAGGGATGGAGCGTGTCGTACCTCCACATGAGGATGGATCAGGTCTCCGTCGACGTTGGGGACACCGTCACCGCAGGGCAGCCGATCGCCCTCGTCGGCAACGAGGGACCGTCCAGCGGATGCCACCTCGATTTCCGCATCAACCGGATCGGCAGCACCGACCAAGCGGTGCTCTCCCTGCCCGACGCTGTTTCGCTCGGGTCGCCTGCCCGCTACGCCGGCTTCGTTCACCCCGAAGAGTTTTACGAGCTGTTCGGCATGGAGCTTTGCCCGCCCTCGTCATGTGAGAGGCAGTGATGACCGCAGTCCCGCCCTATCCCGTCATTCACGTCACCGTCGCTGCTGACGGAAGCGCCCACGCGAACGTCGCCGGTCGTCACGACGACTTCCCCTCCGCGGAGCTCACCGACACCCGCCACGCGGTCATCGGGTACGCGGCGACAATCGCCGTCGAGCTGCGCCGTCCCGTCCGCATGAAGATCGTCGACCCCGACGGCGAGTGGAACGTCGCCGTCGAACCGACCGGCAACGTCATCGAGGATCCACACGCCGCCGCCCGCCGCGCGCGCCCCAGGAAGGCGCCGACCACCGCGGCAACACCGACGCAGCAGATCCCGCGAGGACCGGTGCTACCAACCCCGCCTGCGGAGCCGGTGGCATCCGCGTGGGCGGCGCCAAAGGCACCGGACGAATACGACGAGCCGGACCCCTACACGCGGCTCTCGGAGCGCAAACGTCCCGTCGTCCCCACCGCGCGGCTTCACGCCAGCACAGGCGAGTCCGGGGCTTTCACGACCACGGCGCTCATCGGCCGGCGGCCTGCCCCTGAGCCCGGCGAGGCCGTCGAGCTCCTGCTCACCACCGACGACGGTACCCGCCAGGTCTCCCGCACCCATCTGCGCCTCGAATGGGACGAGGGCGCACTCTGGGCGACCGACCAGGCATCCGCGAACGGCACCCTCATCGAACGCACCGGCGCCGTGACCGTGGAGCTCACACCGTGGAAGCCCTACCGGCTACAGAGCGGCGACGTCGCCGTTCTCGGTGACGTCCGGCTGACGATCACGCTCTCAGGCACCGAGGACGGAAACCTCGCATGAACGTCGCCGCTTGGAATACTGGTCCCTCAACAGCTCCACCCTCCGAACCCGATCGGAACAACTATGAGGACCATCCCCCGTTGAGCGAAGAGGACTACTGGGCGCAGTTCCCCGACACCCTCACCACTGCGGACGTCGCCAAGATCATCCGCACTGGCGCTCCCGCCGTGCGCGCACGCCTGCGCGACGGCATCATCCCCGGCCACCGGATCGCTGATTCGTGGGTCATGTTCAAGGCCGAGATCCGTGTGTGGCTGGCCGCGACGAGCAACCGACCCATCCCGGCCGGCGAGCCCGTCGACGTCCTGGCGGACTACCCCGACGAGCTCAGCTACCGCGACCTGATGCAGCTGTTCCGCGTCAAGTACAAGGGCACCATCTACATCTGGCTCGAGCAGGGGCACATCCCCGGCTCCTTCGTTGGAAACCGCTGGATCGTGCACAAGTGGCGCCTGCGCGAACTCCTCGACGAAACGAGCAATCAGCGCCCCAGTGGTGAGGACGTCGAATGACTCCGACACGCCGCCTCGCCTCACGTTTCGTTAACGCAAACGCGGTTAGCGTTCGAGGCATGGCACGCAACGGCATTGGCCGCCCTAGCAAGGGCGAGCGCGACGCGATTCTGGCGAAGCCTCCCGTCACCTTCGGCGCGATTCTCAAGGAGAACGCCGACAAGGAGGGGCTGAGCTACGGCGATTACCTGCTTCTTCTCGCCGCCGAACGGCTCAACATGCCGCAGTACGCCCCCAAGCCCCCGCGCGATCGCGCGGCCGAGCTCGATATCCCCCGGGAGGCCAGTTCCGCCGCCGCATAAAACGAAAGAGCCCGCCGTTTCCGGCGGGCCCCTCAAGGATTCGTTGCTCTGAGTCCAGGTCGCCAAACTCACGACTCGAGAGCTTCCACATTCCAAGTCCGGTGAAGCCGGAGGCTTCGTCGTTCCCAGAAGGAGTTGGGACTGACTATACCAAGCGCGCGCCTCGGCGCCAGCGTTTCCCTCGCACACACCCGCGTGTCGGAACCCGATCGGGCCTCCGCGTGGGCGACTACCCGCGCCCTCACGCTGCGGGACGTCGTGCGCGCAGCAGCGCAGGACGCCAGCGGCGAGATCCTGAACGACTACAGCCGCGACTGGTCCGTGAACGGGCTGCCCCCGCAGACCACGTGGGCGATGTACCTCTCGGCCGACAGCCGCACCTTCAACTACCTCTGCTTCGACCTCGACAGCAGCCGCGGAAACGCACCCTACGACGCCGGCAGACTCTCCCTCTGGCTCGACGAGCTCAACATCCCGCACCTCGTCTGCGAATCCGGCCCCACCGGCGGCCGACACGTCTGGATCGGCCTCTCCGCAGCCGTCGACGCCACAGCCGTCCGCGACCTCGCCCTACTCGCCACGCAGCTGCTCCCCTCCCTCGACCCCACTCCCCTACTCAACCCCGCCACAGGATGCGTGCGGCCGCCCGGAGCCCCCCACCGCCTCGGCGGTGTATCCGTGGCCCTAGGGCCGCTCGCACCCCTCACCACACAGCCCGTCCCGCCCGAAGCGGTCACCGACCTCGCCGCATTCCTCGTCGACGCCGGCGCCGAACTCCCCACCGCGGAACTCGCAGCCCTACACGGCATGGCCGTCGACCAGGACGGCCACCCTTACATCGCAGGCCCCAAGCGCGCCCTCAGCCCGCGCGTCGCCGCGCTCATCGACGAGACCCCCGCCGTGGACGCGTCCTACACACTGGCATCCGTCCTCGCCGGCTGCGCGCACTCTCGTTGGCGGTACGCCGACGTCCTCGAACTGGTCGACTCCCCCGCGTTCGAGCACGTCCGCACCATGCGAACCAAGCGAGGCCAGGAACGCACGCCACGCACCGCGACAGGCCGCGTCCGCACGCTCACGAACGCATGGAACAACGCCGTCCGCTACGTCGCCTCACACCCCCTCAACGGTGCCGGCGACGACGCCGACTACCTCGCCCGCTCCAACCGTGCCGTCGCGGCCGTAGAACGCGCCCAGGAGCGCGCAGACGCCATGCCGGGACTCTGGGGCGCGGACCGCGCCTCATCGGCGGCACGACGCCATACCGGGACGCACAGCACCCGCGCCGTCCTCGACGCCCTCTGCCTCTACATCGCGCAGTCCGCGCAGCTAACCGTCGAGACGGACGTTCGGCGCCTCTCCGCCGACACCGGCTACGGGCGCACCACCGTGCACACCGCCCTGCAGCGGCTCTCCCAGCCCGTCACCGACGACCCCGACTCAGCGTGGATCGTCCGCGTCGGAGATCCCGAAGGACCGCACGGACAGCGCTACCGCCTCTCCCAGAAGTTCTCCACAGAGAACCACCCTCACGACCGGACACAAGTGCCTGCACGCCCCGCCGGCCCCCCTCCCACCCCGACACGCGCCTACTGGCTGGGCCACCTCCATAACCGACTGCGCCCCCTCCGCCACGACACCTTCGCTGCCCCCCGCAGCCTCGGCCGCACCGCAGGGATCATCTACGCTGCACTGCACCCTGACGCGATCGCCACAGTCGACGAGCTCCGCTCGACCACCGGTCTCGACGCCCAGCGGATCAGGAAAGCTCTCGACCGCCTCTCCTCGCACGGACTGGCCCATCGTGGACCGGCCGGATGGATTCGAGGCGATCACGATTCCCTCGACCAGGCCGCCGACGCCCTCGACGTCGCCGGCTACCTCGAGCGGCGACGTGCCGCCTACGGCAACGAGCGAGCCCGGTGGGAATGGTGGAACGCCGAGCTCACGTGGATGAGGAAACCCAACAAGAAGCGCCGAGGGCGCCGAGCCACCACCGGCGTCGCATTGTTCGCGCAGAACGATCGTCCCGACTACGCACGGTACCCACGAGGCCCTGACGGTCGAGGCGACCACAAACAGGCCCTCCAGCTCGTGCGAGCCGGCATCCTCTCCCCCGCGGCCACGCTCGACGCGGCTTGACCCCACCGAGGCGCCCGGAGCTGCGCTCCGAACGGTCGAGCCGCTCCGCGGCCGGCTTTTCGTTGTCCGGTCTGCCTGGCCGCCGAATCGTAGTTCGCTCCCACGGCTGCCGTGCGGGGCTTTCGCGGCATATCCTCCCTCGCTGCGCTCAGTCCGGTATTCCACGACCCCGCACTCTCGCCGCTCCGCTCTCAAACGATCCTCTTGCCAGACAGGCGAACAAAACAGTTGATCGGGAAAGAGAAGATCATGGCTGAGACCACCGCCCACACCGGGACTATCGAGCACATCGACCCGCAGAGCCTCGTCATCGAGGCCAACGTGCGCCCCAGCGCACCCATCACCGCCCCCTTCGTGCAGAGCATCCGGGAGAACGGCGTCCTCACGCCCGTCCTCGCCCGACGCGACGACCACGGCAACGTCCTGGTCCGCGCCGGTCAGCGACGCACCCTCGCCGCCCGCGAGGCAGGACTGAGCACGATCCCCGTCTACGTCGTCGAGGCCGCAGAAGCCACCGCCGAGCGGATCATTCAGCAGATGGTCGAGAACGACCAGCGCGAAGCACTCACCGAAGGCGACCGAGCCGCCGCGTTCCAGCAACTCGCGTTCGAGGGCATGAGCGTCACCGCAATCGCCAAGCGCACCGGAACCAAGGCCAAAGAGGTCAAGACCGCACTCACCGTCGCGGAGAACCCCGTCGCGACAGCAGCGATCACCGAGCACCCGCTGACCCTCGACCAGGCAGCCGTACTCATCGAGTTCGACGCCGATGCCGACGCCCGCGCCACCCTGATCGAGGTCGCCACCACCAACCCCAGCCAGTTCGAGCACGCCGTACAGCGCGCCCGCGACGAGCGGGAACGCGCACAGATCAAGGCCACCGCCGAGGCCGACCTGACCGAACGCGGCTACACCGTACTCCCCCAGGAACCCGGCTATTACGACACCGAATACACCGCGATCCGCGACCTCGTCACCAGCGACGGCGACCGCGTCACCGTCGAGCACATCGAGAACCTTGAAGAGCAGTTCGCATCCGTCCGCGTCTACTACGGCGGCGAGCCGTCCACGACCTACTACCTCCGCGACTACAAGAGCGCCGGATTCCGCAAGGACAGCGGCGCAGGAGCCAACAGCGGCCCCATGACCGACGAGCAGAAAGCCGAACGCCGGACCCTGATCGCCAACAACAAGGCATGGGCATCCGCCGAGGTCGTGCGCCGCGAGTGGCTGACCACGTTCCTCGCCCGCAAGACGCTCCCCAAGGACACCGCCGCCGTCATCGCCCGAGGACTCACCATCCACCGGAACGCCGTCAGCACAGCCACCCGCGACGGGAACCGGCTCGCACACGAACTCCTCGGCCTGGAACCCTCCGGCTACTTCGAGGCCGACAAACTCGCCACCCTCGTCGACCAGAACCCCGCCAAGGCCACCCACGTCGCCCTCGCAATCATCCTCGGAGCCGTCGAGAGCATCACCGGCAAGCAGACCTGGCGCTCACCGTCCCGCACCGACCGGGACTACTTCACCCAACTCGCCGCATGGGGATACGGGCTCAGCGACGTCGAGCAGATCGTCACCCACGATCCCGCAGACCCCACCGAGACCGACACCCAGGACTGAACCGCGCGGGGGCCGCACAGCGGCCCCCGCCACTCCCCCAGGAGGACGAACCATGCTCACTCTCACCACCGACACCGGCCACACCTTCAACGCCGACACCGACGTCGAGCTCGCAGCCCTCTGGGCCGATCACGACAACGGCGAAGGATGGGGCGACGACCTCAGCCCCTTCGACGAGCACACCATCATGAGCGAATACATCGACGCGATCCACGAGGTGCAGGCCGGCGCAATCGCAGGGGTTGTGGTCAGCGAGGGGTGACCCCCTCGCGCTCCCCCCAGTGCGATATCAGTCTGCTATCGCTGTCCGCTTCTGCTTCTTTCTCTTGTCAATCCACCCGATCAGACCGATCACCGCCAGAGCGACGACGCCAAGGGCGATCAGTGCCCCCAGGAAAGGCAGGCCGTCCAAGCTCAATATCCGCATGGCCGCACCGATAAACGAGAACGTCAACGCCGTCACCGTAAAAAGTTTGCCGACATGATCAGCCCTCACCCTGTCCTTCCTGCCGTGGACCATCGCACGCACAATCGCGCCTACGCCGGCGATCAAGACACCGAGGAACGCGAATGTCCCGAAGAATCGCTCGTTGTCAGTCCAGTCCGCGATTGGGAGAAGGATCAAAGCCACGATCACAAAAGCTATTCCGACGAGGAACGCCAGCAGTGTGAAGGACCAGTGGCCTTGCTCCAAACCGAACTTTGTCGAAGGACGGCTTGGGCAATCGGGCTTGGCGCACGGACGGTTTGGGCAATCGGGCTTGGCGCACGGACGGTTTGGGCAATCGGGCTTGGCGCACGGACGGTTTGGGCAATCGGGCGAGCATTCGTTGACGGCAACGCCGGTAGATGACGACACGCCCTCAAGCTAGCGGCTGACGCCGAAGCGGCCCTCCCTCCGGTCGGCGTCTATGCCCTTCGGGGCATTCGTTTTATGCCGTGAAGCCTTCGGCAGCATCCGGTCGGCCGCCCTCCGCACAAGTGCTTTCGCGGCATATCCTCCCTCGCTGCGCTCAGTCCGGTATTCCACGGTCACTTGCACTCCGGTTGGCACTCCCTCGCGGCGACAAGTCGCCTTCACGGCAAAAAACGAGAGGGAGAGAGGACCCAACATGCTCACGATCACGCACACGCACGAGGCCGGAACCATCATCGAAGGAACCGCCAAGGGCGACGGCACCGCCGAAATCCTCAAGGCCAACCGCTGGCGCTGGGGGCGAAGCATCGGCGCGTGGTACGTCCCCAACAGCCGCGACCGGCTCCCCCAGGACCACATCATCACCCGCACCGCCGCAGCGCTCGAGGCCGCAGGATTCCCCCTCGCCCCGCTGCAGATCGACCGCACCAGCCGAAGCACCGCAGAGGTCGAGGCCGGCGAGATCGCACGCCAGGCGGACCGCGTCGACGCGCTCGACGCCAAGGCCGACCGCAAGACAGCCACCGCCGACGCGCTCTGGGACGCGCACATGCGCGACGTGGCACGCCTCCCCGAAGGCGGCGAGCCGATCAAGGTCGGCCACCACTCCGAGAGCCGCCACCGGAACGCGATCGACAAGGCGCACAACAGCGCCCGACGCGGCATCGACGCCCACCACGAGGCCGAGGAAGCCGTCAGACGCGCCAACGCGGCCGCCGTGACGACCGACGCGCGCTACAACCCCGTGACCGTCGCCAACCGCATCGAGAAGATCGCCGCCGATATCCGGCGCGTCGAGCGGCGCATCGAAGACGACGTCTACGACGCAGAAACCGGATACCGCCCGGCAACCGCAGAGCAGAAGGCGAAGCGAGCAGCGCACTACGCGCCGCAGCTCGACGAGCTGCGCGACCAGCTCGCCTACTGGGAACAGGTACGAGCCGACCAGATCGCAACCGGCAAGGCCACCGGCTACTCCCCCGCCACCGTCCACAAGGGCGACGCCGTGAAGATCCGCGGCCACTGGCGGCGCGTGGCCCGCGTGAACACCAAGACCGTCAGCGTCGAAACCGGCTACAGCTGGACCGACCGCGTCGCCTACGCTGAGATTCAGGACCACCGCACCGCAGACGCTACGGCCGAGGAGGTCGCACGATGAGCCAGCGAATCGTCGTCATCGAGAACCGCGTCAGCAAGACCAGCGACGTCGTCGCCCAAGGGCGACAGATCGCCTACCGCGCCCAGGAGCTCGACTACTACGCCCAGCGCGGCTACACGCTCGCGCACACAGCCACCGTCGACGGCCCCGATCACGTGACCTTCGTGGACACCCTCACGGCCGACGACCCCCAGTAACAGGCGGAGGGGCGACCTCGGTCGCCCCTCCGCACCCAGCTCGCGCCGGCCTCCCTCCGGTCGGCCGGCCGGCGAGGGGCGATCCCCTCGCACTCCCCCGCTGATATCACTATGAAAGCGACTTGATAGCGCGCTGCCTTGGCGTCATAGTGATATCACTACAGTTTTACTATGAAACCGGTATCAGATCGACAGCACTTCAATACCGCTGCGATATCACACTGAAAGTAGAGTGAAACCATGATCATCCTCATCGGGAGTCAGAAGGGCGGCCCCGGCAAAACGACCATCGCCGTCAACCTCGCCGTCGAGTTCGCCCGCCAAGGCAAAGACGTGTGCCTCGTCGACGCCGACCCGCAGCGCTCCGCCGCTCGCTGGCACGCCGACCGCGAGGAACAGCGGCACACGCCCGCGATCGCGTGCGTCGAGAAGCTCGGCAACATCAACCAGACCCTGCAGGACCTCGCCGGCCGCTACGACGTCGTCGTGGTCGACGTCGCCGGCAAGGACAGCAGGGAGATGCGCACCGGCATGGTCGCCGCAGACACCCTCGTCGTCGTCGTCCGCCCCAGCCAACTCGACCTCGACACCCTCGGCCACATGAGCGAAGTGATCGACCAGGCCGTCGACCTCAACCCGAGCCTCGACGTGCGAGGACTCATTACGCAGGCGCCGTCGAACCCGAGCATCACCGAACGCCACGACGCGGGGGAGTACCTGGCCGACTACCCGCGCATCCGTCCCCTCGACACCGTCATCTACGAGCGCAAGGCATACCGCGACGTGATCGGGGAAGGTCTCGGCGTCGTCGAGTGGAACAACCCCAAAGCCAAGAACGAGATTCAGGCCCTCGTAGCAGAGTTGGTGTCCTAATGGCGATCAAGAAGCGCACCCCCGTCGACCCCGCCAAGATCGAAGCGTTCGGCGCAGCCGCCGACGCTCCCACGCAGGAGGTTGAGACGCCGGCACTGACGCCCAAGGCGCAGCCGGCATCCCGACCCGCGCCGCGAGCGACCAGCGCGGGGGAGTGGCCCGAGGGTACGTCCAAGACCTTCCTGCTCCGGTGGGGCAAGAACCCCGAGCTTCCCGCCTTGCTCGCAGAAGTCGCAGAGCTCGAGGACCGCACACAGCAGAAGACCGCGCTCCGCGCGCTGCAGCGCGGCCTCGAGGTCATACGGGCAGAGCACAAAGGCTGACACTCGCCGTGGCTCGCTTTCAGAGTGATATCACCGTGAAAGCACGCCGCCCTACGGGCTGTTCCCGCCGGCACGGAGACCGGCGCTCAAGAGGCGCCGCTACGCGGCCCGCACCATTTCCCGCAGTCTTTGACCTGTCCGGCTGTCGAGGATACGTCGGCTCCACGTCGGGCCAACGGCTTTCGCGGCATATCCTCCCTCGCTGCGCTCACTCCGGTATTCCACGTCCGTTGCTCCCTCCCGCTCCGCTCGCCGTAAATCTCTCGATTGCCGGCAGGCAAAGAAAAACGGTTGGTTGAGGGAAGGGCAGAGCAATGGTTGAGCGGATCACGGTCTACACCACAGGCCCCAGCTGCGCGCGCTGCACGCTGACCAAGAACGTGCTCACCAGCAAGGGAATCGAGTACGACGAGGTGAACATCCGAGACAACGAGGATGCCCGCGCCTACGTCGTCGAGGACCTCGGCTACACCGAAGCACCCGTGGTCGTCGTCACCGACGAGGATCACTGGTCCGGGTTCCGTCCCGACCACATCGACCGCATCGCAACCCACTGAGAAGGAGAACGACCATGTCCATCCGCACCATCACCGGAAACCTGGCAGCCGATCCCGAAGTTGTGCAGGCGGGAACCATTCAGATCACCAAGCTCCGCGTCATCGAGAACACGGGGGAGTACCGGCAGGGCAAGTGGCAACCCCACGACACCCCCACCACCCACTTCGTCGAAGCGCGGTTCGAGCTCGGCCAGAACGCCGCCGCCTCACTCCACCGAGGGGACGCCGTCATCGTCATCGGACGCGAGCACACCACCAGCTGGGGCGACGAGGGCAACAAGCAGTACGGCCGCGTCATCGACGCTGACAGCATCGGCGCCGACCTCACCCGCGCCACCGCCACGATCACCCGCAACGCGCGCGACGACCAGCAGCAGTAACGTCCCCGATCCCTGAGAAGGTGGGCGACGACCTCGCCGCCCACCGGCGAATCGAGCCACTGGAGGAATGCATCCATGACCACGCGCACTGCCACAGCTGTCATCGTCCGAGCTGTCATGCTCACGAACGAGGGCGACGAGAGAGCGGTCTACTATGGCCCGTTCCTGCCCCACGTGGGCAGCGCGACGACCTCGTTTACGAGCATGCTCGAGCGCGAGCTCGAGGCATCCGGCCGCTACAAGCACTGGGACGTCTCTATTGAAAGTCTGTTCATCGCGGAAGGCGAGTCGGACTGCGAGGTGCGCGCCACGAGATAGTTACCCAGGCACCAGCGCTGCCCCCGGCCGACCTCTCTCCCCGGCCGGGGGCAGCGCTGTGCCGGGAGAATGGACACATGCTCTGGGAACTCGCACACCGCCCCCGCGACGTCGACGAGGCAACGCGCGTGGAGCTCGAGGCGCCGTCCTCCGGCGTCGCGATCGAGCAGCTGCGGTCGAGGATCCCGGCAGAAGAAGTCATCCTCTTCGTGCGACAGATCGGCTAGAACACGCGCACCAAGCCGCAATCCGGGCACCGCCACACCGGGGGAGCCGGCGGGGTCCACGACGGCTGCAGCTGCACCAGGCAGCGCTCACAGGTAGGGGAGAAGCCCGGCCACTCGTCGTCATCCACGACGCCAGGCAACCAGGATGCCGGCGGCGCCGCAGAAACCGTCCACAGGGGCGCCCAGCGCCCGCCAGGAGAGGCCGGCGTGACCGCCGAGGCCCACACCCACGCCTTCATCTCCGTCTCACCCACGCGGAACCTGATCGCGCAGGCATCCGCTGTCCACCGGCAGACCTCCGCGTCGACGAGCGCCGGCGTCGCGCCGAAGCGCACCCACGCCTTCGCCGGCTTCGGCCGCGGGTCGATCGTCACCGGTTCCACGTCTAACCGCAGCTCGGCGCTCGAGAGCGACTGCAGGGGGCCGGCCTCCGCCGCGATCCGCTCGAGGATGCGCGTATCCATCCGGTGATCGACCGCCGCGGCGTACCGCTTGTTCGTCCCCACGGCGACCTCCTCCCGAAGGTGACACGCTACCCAATATCGAACTTATGTTCTATTCTCGGATGCCATGACCCACACCGCCACCGCCACGGAGGTCACACTCTGGCTCGTCGAAGAGACGCCGGAACGCATGTATTACGCGGGGCGGAGGTGGACGGTGACAGACACGCCCACGCGACTCCGAGGCTCAGTGTGGTCCGTCGACCCCGACGACGTCGGCGGACGCCGCGGATTGTTCGGCTGGCGGTTCCAGGCCACGAACGAGACCGGAGAGTCGATCGTGTTTGACGTGTACGGCGGCCCGGGGGAGTGGCACGTTCATCGAAGCTGGAGCTGACACCTCCGACCACAGGGTGCACCTGCGCTGGAGAGATCGATACCTCTGCAGCCAGCTGACTATCACGTGAGGCAGCCGACCCGTGGCATACGGTAGTCGCGTGGAGCTCACCGAATCCTGGCGCGCTGTGATGCCGTCGCACCTCCTTGATCGGTATGAGTTCGCTGAAACCCGCAACGCTGCGACGCTCATTGCTTCTACGCACCCGGAGGAGTTCGAGCAACTCTGCGCCGTGCTGTCGCACTTCAGTTTCGATGTCGATCGGATCGTGCGCCCGGGCGGATCGAAGCACCTCATCTCACTTGAGCTTGATGAAGCGTTCCGGGAGCTGGGGTGGCGGGAAGGTCGCTACGACCAGGAACTGACGACCACCCTCACGCTTGAGCCGTATCGAGCGGCGGGGGAAACGACGAGGTACCGCCGAGTCAGCCAAAACGAATATGGCGGGCACAAGATCGACAACGTCCGGGGTCGCATCGGGCTGGATGTTGAGTGGAACCCGAAGGATGGGAACCTCGATCGAGATTTCGGAAACTTCCGCGCCCTCTACGACGGGGGCGCCCTAGACGCCGGGATCATCCTTACGCGCACCGTGACGGGGATGCGGGAACTGTGGATCGAGACCATTGCGCGGAGCAAGGAGATCGCCAGCGGTGCAGGCTGGTCAGAGGATTGGCGGCGTCGCCTCACCAAAACCCCGAACGACCCACTCGGAACGAGCACCACGTCAAACTTCGAGAAGCTGGTCCCCAGAGTGAAGCGGGGCGACGGTGGCGGATGCCCGATCCTCGCCATAGCTATCACTGATCGTCTCTACCGGTGGCCGGACGATCTCGACTCGGCGATTGTTGAGCTGGCCAACTCCGTTGGTGCAGGTGAGACACCCGAAAGACTCGGGCACCGCATGGGGCTGGTGCACTCTCCATCGATCGCGCCGGAGCTGCTGACGGACGACGACTCCGACAACTGACGCAGCAAACTGGCGCTCGCCGGCCGAAATATAAAGATCCAATGCCCGCGCTTTAGATCTTTAGGGCGTAGGATCTCAGTGTGCCCACGATCGACAGCATGGCAGACCTCCCCGACATCGCCCCTCTTCCCACTGTGGACGGCGGCTTCCAGACAGTCCTGGCTGACCCGCCGTGGCGTTTCGCTAACCGAACAGGGAAGGTGGCTCCAGAACATCGCCGGTTGGATCGCTACGGAACGATGGATCTCGACGACATCAAGGCGCTGCCGGTCGGAGATGTGACCTCAAAGAACGCACACCTCTACCTCTGGGTTCCCAACGCCCTCCTACTCGAGGGGATCGAGGTTCTGCAGGCGTGGGGGTTCCGGTACGTCAGCAACATCGTGTGGGCGAAGCGACGCAAGGATGGCGGACCAGACGGACGAGGCGTCGGCTTCTACTTCCGAAACGTAACCGAACCGATCCTGTTCGGCGTCAAGGGGTCGATGCGGACCCTGGCACCTGCCCGGTCAACGGTGAACATGATCGAGACGCGGAAGCGAGAGCACAGCCGCAAGCCAGACGAGCAATACGACCTCATCGAGTCATGCAGCCCTGGCCCATACCTAGAACTGTTCGCCCGATACGCACGCGAGGGTTGGAGCGCATGGGGCAACGAAGCGGATCAGGAGGTCACCCCAAAGGGGCAGGTTCACCGAGGCTACGGCGGCGGCGGGATCGAGCGGGTGCCGCAGCTAGAGCCTCACGAACGAACGAGCGATTGGCTAGCCCACCGGATAGGTGCGATCCTCGCCGACGAATACGAGCGTGGCGCCAGCATCCAACAACTCGCGACGGACACCGGCTACAGCATTCAGCGGGTGCGCGGTCTCCTCGACCGCGCCGGCGTGAAGAAGCGTGGCCGCGGTCGCCCTACGAAGAACTCGGAGCGCCCCTCTGAGCACGCCCTGACGTAGCTGTACCCAATCATCTATGGAACGTAGGACTGCCACGTCTTGCTAACCATGCTGCGGGAGAGACCTGTCGGCGGAGCGCGAGTCCGAATCGGGTGAGGGCCGGCCCGCCGGAAACGATCGTTTCTGGGGCATCGTGGCGATAGGCGCTCGAAGCCGTACCGCAATCGTCGTCCGTAACCGGGTTTCGGTGGACCGTTTCGGCGCGCGTTCTGTGCTTGGTGGCACTTGGGCCGGAGGGGGTGCTTCGGTTACGCGACCGGCTGACGCAATGGGGCTGTCAGGCGGTTTTGGTGGCTGCGATGTGTTCGGCGGATTTGGCTTCGATGAAGTCGCATAGGGCAGCGGACATTTCGAGTTCCGCGGCCATCGCATGTACCTGTGCGCTGCTCATCACGGCTTCTTGTTCGCGGGGTTCGAAGTGGATGCGCCACCGGAAGTCGCCAACGGCTACAGGCTCGATGTAGACGCTGGTAGTTCCACCGCCGAGGGGGAAGACGATCAGCCCGGTGTCTTCGCCGAGGGTGCCGTCTTGGGGGATCACTCTGACCAGCCCTCCGAGGGCGTGGTCAGTTGTGAACTCCGCTAGCCAGGCTTCAAGGAGTGCGCTGCTGCGGTACGGCATGGGCACAGGGACTTTCTCGCTCGTCTTGGAGGACGGGTTATCTAACTGGGAGCCGTGGCGTGAGGCCACAGGGCTGACACCATCGCGGCTGATTGTAACAGTCTGCGGTTACCCCACAGGGTGCGCCCTCCGCAAGGGCGGATGCGTCGCTTGCGGCGGCGTTTACCGTTGCCGGCGAGCTGCGAGGCTCAGGCGGTTCCGCCGAGGACCTTTTGCCGGCGGGACCGCCAACCACCGGGCGGATATCACGTGCTATTCGACCGCGCCATGGGGGGCGTATCTGCCGCGCCCGGCGTTATCGTTTCGGTCAGCCACGTGAGGCAAGTGGAGCGTTATGAATGACAACGACAAGACCGCCGGGGATGACGTGCGACGAGTTTTGGACAGGCTGCAGAGCTACCGGGTCGCCGAGAATGAGATGCTGACCCGCGCTAGACGATCTCTGCTGATGAGTGAGAATGAGCTCGCCGCTCTCCGCTTCCTGACCCAGCAGCCCGGCCGTGCGGCGAGGCCGCAGGCCCTCATTCGACATTTGGGAATCTCATCGGCGTCGGTGACCACTCTGATCGACAAGCTCGAACGTGCCGGTCGGGTCGCGCGGCGTTTGGTCGCTGGGGATCGTCGAGCTGTCGCGGTTGCGATTACCGAGCTTGCCGAGCAGGAGGTGCGGGACACCATCGGTGTGACGGATGACCGGTTAGAGGCTGCTGCGCAGCGACTCACCCCGTCGGAGCTCCGACACGTCGAAGCATTCTTGAGGGCTGTCACCGATGCCGTCGGGAGCAGCGCCGCCGCGTAACGGTCTTCGCGGGCCGTCACGCGGCGGTCGCCTCCGGTGTGCGTCACTCAGCCGTGGAGGAGGAGGACTTGGGGGTGGGTTCGGGTTCGTAGTGCCCGAGGGACCGCTCCTGCAGGTAGGCGCACAGCTCTGCGGCGATCTGTAGTTCGTGGGTAAGAGCGTTGAGCTCAAAGCTCGTGAGGTCCAGCGTTTCCCCGGCCGGTTCGATGAACACATGCCAACTGAGGTCATCGCCCGATTCGCGGGGTTCGATCCAGACCGAGTTGGGTGCGCTCGTGAGGGGGATCAGGACGAGTCCGGTGTCCTCGCCTCCGGACCCGTCTTGAACGGCCACCCGGATATCTTCGCCCGCGTTTCGAGCGTCGATGAACTCCGCCACCCAGTGCTCGAGTGTCTGCTTGCTGTGGAAGACCATGCGGATTGTCCTCACGTAGGGGTGGGGCCGAAGCCCGGGGAGTGGCGTGGAGTCTGTGTCACGGGTGTGCGGACTCGGCGGGCTCTTCAGCGTCCTCCGGCGCGTCTGCGGAAGGTTCGGGTAACAGTCGGAGCCCGCCCGGGGAGTTCGCTGTCTTCATGAGCCGTTGCAGCCAGGCCGCGTTCAGGGACATGGGGGAGCGTTCATCGAAGCGGGCATCCCAGTTCGTTGAAGAGCTGATCCACCGTGACACGCGGCCGCTTCCCAAACTGGCATCAATCTCCCACGTGAACACGAAGGGTTCGTGGCGGCGCAGCTTGGTCACTATCACCGCTTCGACATGCGCGAGCGTGCGGTCGTCAAGCTTGACCGCATCATTGCCGAGTGTCAGGCGC
Source organism: Microbacterium sp. CnD16-F (assembly GCF_024124465.1). Classification (NCBI taxonomy): domain Bacteria; kingdom Bacillati; phylum Actinomycetota; class Actinomycetes; order Micrococcales; family Microbacteriaceae; genus Microbacterium; species Microbacterium sp. CnD16-F. Next base: position 25,468 of record NZ_JAMXSA010000019.1, on the reverse strand, counting down.
GCCACGTCTGGGCCTTTCTGTCCTGCGTGCCCATCACTGCGTGCGGCGCGAGAGAGCCCTGGCGTGGAATCACGGTGCGAGGCGTCTTTCTGTTCGAAGAACTCACACAGATCGGCCGCGGTGTTGAGCTCCGCCGTCAGGGCGCGGGTCTGTTCAAAGGTGACCAGGGTTTCTTCGGGCTGCGGCTCGAACACGACTCGCCAGCGGTCGTTTTCGGCGGTCGGCGGTTGGAGGTACACGGTGGTTGTAGCGTTCCTCAGCGGCACCACAACAAGGCCACTGTCCTCACCGTCAGAGCTGTCCTGGGGCACGACCTTGACAAGGTCCGCGTCACCGCGAGACACGACGAACTCATTCAGCCACCTTTGCAAAGTGGCGGCGCTGTGAAACGGCAAAAGCGTCCTCCCTCTCCAAGATGACGCGAGCCGACAGTACTAACCCCCGGACCCTAGTCGGCGGCGACTTCGCGATGGCAGTACCGCCTCACGTCACCCACAGTTTACGGTGTAAACACCTGCTGCGAAGGACGCATATCCTCACGAAGACGTCGCGGCGAGGGAAGATCGAGGCGGAGGCCCCTATGAAAAAGCCCGAAATCCCGTCGTCCCCGAAGCTCACACGTGACGCGATCGTCGACGCGGCGCTCGTGATGGTGGATGAGACTGGCCCGCAAGGGCTCTCTATGCGAACCCTCGGCACGCAGCTTGGCGTGGAGGCGATGGCGTTGTACCGCCACGTGCACGGGAAGGAAGACCTATTAGAGGGCGTTGTCGGCTCCCTGATGACTGAGCTCACCGCGACGATGGAGCGGGAGGCTGGGGAGCATTGGCAGGCGTTCTTGCAGAACGTTGCCCATGCGGTTCGCGACATCGCATTGGCGCACCCCAAAGCGTTCCCCTTGATCGCAACTCGTCACCCCGCCGCGCCGTGGCTGCGTCCGCCTCTTCGGAGCGTCCAAGTGGTCAACACGTTTCTCAGCTCCCTGATCGCGCAGGGGTTCACCGATGCGCAAGCCGTCGGCGCGTACCGGACCTTCAGCAGCTTTCTCCTCGGTCAGCTTCTCCTGGAAACGACCGTTAGGGGAGCGCAATTCGGCCCCGATGACGTGCCTCTCGACGAGGGTGATGCGTCCATCCCGAACTCGGACGGTAAGCAAACCTTGGATGACGCTCCCGAGGTCCGCCGCCTCCGCAGCCTGCTGAGCGAAGACCACAGCAAAGAAGAGTTCGAGATCGCGCTGGAACTCCTCCTCGACCGGTTAGACCGCGAACTCGCCCAGTAACGGCAAACCCGAGCGTCCTCAGTGGCTCAACCATTCCTCATACCGGGCAACTAGGCATACCAGCTTGGGTAGCAGCCGGCTGGGGTTCGAGGTGCCTCACTCCGGGCGGGCCCACCTCAGGTTTCTACCTGTTTCCGTCTCCGAGCATGGCCACGGCCGTCGCTGCCGAAAACGATCGATTACGGTGCACTCGCGATAGAGGCCACGGATCGCGCCGAAAACGCACATCAGAACGTGGTTTCGGCGGGCGTTCAATGTCTCGCGAAGGGCTGGCTCTGTCAAGGCCCTACCAGCAGGCTATCGAGGCCAGCAGGCTCTCGAGCAACACCAATCGGATCGGAGTAGACATGAAGGCAGTGGTGTACGAGGGGCCCCGTCAGGTCAGCACGAAGGACGTCCCGGACGCGAAGATCGAGCGACCCACCGATGTCCTGGTCAGGGTAACGACGACGAACATCTGCGGCTCGGACCTCCACATGTACGAGGGGCGGACGTCCTTCGAGGTAGGTCGGACGTTCGGTCACGAGAACATGGGGGAGGTCATCGAGGTCGGTAGTGGTGTGGAGAAGGTCAGGGTCGGAGACCGGGTTGTGCTCCCGTTCAACATCTCGTGCGGGTTCTGCAAGAACTGCGAACGCGGCCTGACCAACTACTGCCTCACCACCCAGCCCGACCCATCATTCGCCGGTGCGGCCTACGGGTTCGCCGACATGGGTCCCTACGGCGGTGGCCAAGCGGAACTGCTCCGTGTGCCTTTCGGTGACCACAACGCGCTGCGCCTGGGCGAGGATGCGGAGGAGAAGGAGAACGACTACGTCATGCTCTCCGACATCTTCCCCACCGGCTACCACGCCACCGAGATGGCCGGCGTGGTCCCGGGCGACAGCGTTGTCATCGCCGGGGCGGGTCCGGTCGGGCTGATGGCCGCCCTGTCCGCGATGATCAAGGGCGCCGCGAAGGTGATGGTGGTCGATCGTCACCCTGACCGGCTCGCGTTGGCCGAGCAGATCGGCGCGATCGCCATCGATGACTCCAAGGTCGATCCCGTGCAAGCTGTGCTCGACGAGACGATGGGGCTGGGAGCTGACCGGGGTTGTGAATGCGTGGGTTACCAGGCCCACGATCCCCAGGGCAACGAGGACATCGCCGCTACGATGAACATGCTCATCAACGCGGTGCGTTTCACCGGAGGAATCGGCACCGTCGGTGTGTTCGTCCCCCAGGACCCCGGAGCCAAGGACGACCTCGCCAAGCAGGGAAAGGCGGCCATCGACTTCGGAACGCATTGGTTCAAGGGGCAGACCTTGGGGAGCGGTCAGGCCCCGGTCAAGCGGTACAACCGCCAGCTGCGGGACTTGATCGCCGCCGGCAAGGCGACCCCTTCCTGGATCGTGTCCCACGAGATCTCGCTGGACCAGGCTGCCGATGCCTACAAGAACTTCGACGCCAGGTCCAAGGGTTGGACGAAGGTTCTCATCAAGCCCGGGATGTCCACCGAGAAGAAGGCGAACTGATATGGCCGAGACGCTGTAGGGCAGGAGAGTCGCCATCCTCGGAGGTCTCTCCTATGTCACCCGTTCACAACCTCACGGGGAACTACAGCTAGTCGTTGTCGCGCTGGCGGCGCTGTCCGCGAGTCGACTTGGAAGCGCAAGCTCGAGGAAGATCGATCAGCCTGCCGCTTGAGCCGACGAATATCCGGCTGACGCGGATAGGCGCCAGCCGGATACTCGATCAATTGTCGTAGATCGTCCGCAGCCCTTCCTGGTCACCGCGTCCGAGCTGGCGGTTGGCCATGTTGCACGTGCTAATGGTAGGCGCCATGACTTGGCCGGCAGTCTGGGCAGAATGGCCGGCGCTTGACCCCTGATCTTGGAGGGGTCAAGCGCCTCAGCCCGAACGCCTACGAAGCCGCACGCTCCGCCACGCTCGCGGAAGCGGCATAACCGAACCGACACCGTGTCCACGATCAAGGGCCAAGGCCCCACAGCCGACACCGCGTCGCAGCTCCCGCACTGAACGAGCGGCGCCGACCGACGCCGCTCCCAGAGAGAAAGAAGCACACAATGTCAAACTCGCTCGATGGCAAGGTCGCACTCGTCACCGGTGGTGGCGGAGGGATCGGGCGCGAGACCGCGAAGGTCCTCGTCGACCACGGCGCACGGGTCGTCGTCGCCGACCTGTCCGAGGATGCCGGCAACGGGACGCTCGAGTACATCGACGGCGGAGACGCCGTGGCGTTCGTCCGGGCGGACGTGACCGACCTCGCGTCGATGCAGCACCTGGTCCAGGCCACGGTGGACCGCTACGGCCGACTCGACATCGCGCACAACAACGCCGGCATCGAGCTCACCGGCCCCGACCTCGCCGACGTCACGGTGGAGCAGTTCGACAAGGTGATCGCCGTCAACCTCACCGGAGTGTTCATCAGCATGAAGGCCGAGATCCCGCAGATGCTGGCGCAGGGCGGCGGATCCATCATCAACACCGCCTCGTCCCTCGGGCAGGCCGCCATCGCCCACCAGTCCGCCTACGTCGCGTCGAAGCACGGCGTCATCGGCCTCACCCGAGCCGCCGCGGTGGAGTACTCCGACAAAGGCATCCGCGTGAACGCAGTGCTCCCCGGGGTGATCCAGACGCCAATGATAGACGCGCTGGAGGAGACCTACCCCGGCTTCAAGGACGCGCTGCTGACGAAGCACCCGATCGGCCGACTCGGCACGCCGCACGACATCGCCGAGATGGTCGCGTGGCTCGGTTCCGACGCGGCCGCCTTCGCGACCGGCTCGCAGTTCGCCGTCGACGGCGGGTACCTCGCGATTTAGACGAGGTGGCCACGACGGACGGGAGGCACGGTGTCAGCTGGCACCGTGCCTCCCGTCCGTCACCGGTCGCACCGCGACCGCGGGTCGCTGGTCGGCGCGATCTTCCACTCCGACCACGGCAGCGTCTACACCTCGAAGGCCTACGCCGCGCTCTCGAGCAGCTGGGCGTGACCCAGTCCACGGGCGCGGTCGGCACGAGTGCCGACAACTCACTCGCGGAAAGCTTCAACGCCACGCTCAAGCGCGAACTCCTCGCCGGCCGGTCAGCGTTCCCGGACCAGGCCACCGCCTACCGGGCCGTGTTCCGGTGGGCGAACCGCTACAACACTCGCCGGCGCCACTCCGCGATCGGCAACATCAGCCCGAACGCCTACGAAGCCGCACGCTCCGCTACGCTCGCGGAAGCGGCATAACCGAACCGACACCGTGTCCACGATCAAGGGCCAAGGCCCCGGCGTTTGCGCAGGTCAGCGGCTCGTTCGCCCAGTGGGCGCATCAAGCGATAGACGCAAAGCCGACGTGATTAGGTCGTCGGTTCGATTCCGACAGGCGGCTCCGGCGAACCGTTCTGGTGGTCGCGCGATGCGCTGGCCTCACGGCTCTGCCCGACACCGACGTCGCTCTCCTCTGCGACGGACCCCTCGCCGGCTGAGCGCTCGCGGCCGGCATCCTGTCCGTGTGCCGATGGGCCTCGCACCGCTCGGCAACGCAGCGTGGCGTTGCGTCGCGACCTGGCGACGGCTCGGCGGGGCGCGATCGTCTCGTGCGTTGGCGGACTACGGGAGCTTGGACGCGAGGACGTCGGCCGCCAGGATCTCGGGTGCTGCGCCGAGGAGGTGCTGGTTGGCCATCAGGGCTGCGACGATGGCGCCGTTGGCGTGGGCGTCGCGAGCGGCCTCGTCGGGGAATGCATCGAAGATCCAGAAGGTGTCGGCGTGGGTCCTGACCGCGAACCAGACAATCGTTCCTACTTCTTCGTTGGCGAGTGCGACAGCTCCGGCGAGCAGATCGGCGACCGCGTCGTGCTGCCCATCGGCCGCGACGATCTTGGCGACGAAGGCATACGGAAGTGATGCGGGTGTGGACATGAGGGACTCTCCTTGCAGTCGGGGTTCTTCGTTGGACGAGTTCAGCGTATGACGAGCGAGGGCCGGTGGGCAGTGGCGTATACGGCAGTATTGCTATCGTTTACGTCATGCGTATCGGACTGATCGCGATCGACGGCTGCTTCGGTTCGGCTATCGCGTCGATCATCGACATCGTGCGGGTGGCCGACGGAGTCCGCGGCGATGTCGACCCGCGGATCGACCCGATCGAACTCGCCATCCTCGGACCGAAACGGCGAGTGACCACGACGGCATCGATGACCCTGTCGGTGGACCACCCGCTGTCGGAGTCCGGGGAGTTCGACGTGGTCGTCGTCCCTGCGCTTGGAACCCTTACGGCCGCCGCTACCAACGACGTGCTCCAGAGCCGAGATGCTCGTTCGGTCATCGCCTCGCTCGGGCGCCTCGACGAGGCGACCACCCGGATCGCCGCGGCGTGCACCGGCGTGTTCGCCGTCGCCGAGACCGGTCGGATGCATCATCGGAGGGCGACGACCAGCTGGTTCCTGGGGCCGGAGTTCCTGAAGCGCTATCCGACCGTCGCCCTCGATCTCGACACCATGGTCGTGGCCGACGGGAACCTCGTCACCGCCGGCGCCGCCTTCGCCCACATCGACCTCGCGCTCTCACTCGTGCGATCAATCAGCCCCGACCTGGCCCAACATGTCGCCAAGCTCCTCATCATCGACGAGCGCCCGTCGCAGGCGGCCTTCGTCGCCTACGAACATCTCCGGCACGAGGACCCGATCATCGTCGAGTTCGAACGCTTCGTGCGCGCCCGCCTGGACGAACCGTTCAACATCACCTTCGTCGCGCAGTCGCTCGGCACCAGCCGGCGCACCCTCGAAAGACGAGTCCGTGCGGCGCTCAACCTCACTCCGCTCGGCTTCGTCCAACGGCTTCGCATCGAACGAGCTCGACACCTCTCAGCAACCACGGACCTCACCTCCGCCGAGATCGCGCTACGGGTCGGCTACGCGAACGCCGAGACTCTGCGCTCCCTCCTGCGCAGGGAGCGACGCCGTTCCTGACCTATCGCCATGCCTGTAGCCGATGTGCTAGCGCTCGACTGGAACCACCTCTCAGCACGTCGCGTCGACGCTCCTGCGTCGCCCCTGGACTACCCACTCGACACGCCCGCAGCACAGGTCATGTGACGTGTCCCGGCTTCCCGGACGGTCGGGGTTGGGTGGCTGTGATGTCGCTGCGTTCTCGTCGAGGGGGTCAGCAGACTCGATCAGGGTCGACTGGGATGAGCCGCGAAGGCGGTCAGGTCAGTGCGGCCGAAGCCGGCCGGCGGGGTAGCGTCGGTCACGTCGAGGTCTTTCGGACGGATGGCGTAGGAACCTCCGTCGTCGGGAGACCTCGACGTCTATCTGCGGACCGACGCGCCCGGCCGACCTACACCCTCATCTGGGAAGAGCCCCTAAACCTTCAGCAGTCCCAACTCCTTGTGCTCGTCAGTGGTGACGCCGGCCTTGCGGCCGGAGTCGATCGCGTCCCGGTTTATCCAGTTCCGCAGACACGACTCGCTGATCCCAAGATCACGAGCCGTCTGGCCGACGGGTTGCCCTGCGCAATGAGGTCAAGGACACGACGCCGAAACTCCGGCGGGTGAGCAGCAGGCATTACACGGACTCCTTCCGAGACCATCATCGCCTCAACTCAGGTGTCCGGAAAAGCGGGTCAGGCTCCGATCGTCTATCGCGCCGCAGTGATCCTCAACGCCGTCATCGCCTGGACCCGGCAATTGTCAGACACGCCCTAGATCACGGGTGACGCTGGTGAAAATCATCTCGACGTTGCAATAAGCTGCGCCCGATTGCGCGCGCCGACCTTCCGGAGAAGGTTCGACACATGGAACTTCACCGTGTTGACGGAGATGAGGAGCTCCTCCGCGATTTCGGCGTTGCGCGCTCCCGATGCGAGAAGCCGTAACACATCTCGTTCGCGCATGGAGAGTTGTGAGAATTGCGGAAGTGGCTCGGGTTCCGCCGGCGGATCGAGGGGGAGCCGGATGTCGACTGAGGACCCCCAGCCGGGTGTTGAGGAGACCGCAATCGCGCCGTCGAGGGCTGTGACGCGTTCGACGATTGGCCGGATCGAGTCGTCGTGTGCGGAAAGTTCGCCGGCCCCGTCATCTCGGATGCCGATCAGGAGATTTAGGCCGTCGCAGTCCCACTGGATGCGCACCCGCCGGGCCTCGCTGCGATCCGCGAGTGCGAGCACCGAGCTGCGGACGATGGCGCGCGCCGCGTGCGCGACCTCTCCGGGGAGTGCCCTACCGGTCGCGGGCGGCTCAACGAACTGCACGTCGAGATCGCCGAACCGGACGAGGGGGAGCAGGTCGCTCTGCAGCCGGGCGAACGCACCGACGACGGGTTCGAGGATGCTGCTGCGTTCCTGATCGGTAACCGCGCGCAGCCCGATCAAGGCGCTCGTTGCCGCCTCGATCGCCATGTTGCGTGCTGCGCGGTCATCGAGGCGAGGCGACCGCAGAAGCGCGAGCAGAGATTCGAGCGTGATCGCGTGCCGGTCGGCATGCTCGGCGACGATTCGGGCGTGGTCGGCGACATGCTGACGTGACGCGGGCGACGCCAGTTCGGTGAGGTCCACGGTGACAACCTACCCACTCAGGTAGGCCCATGCCTACGGGTAGGTGGGCCTGCTCCTTTGCGGGGGAGCCAACGCGGCCGACGGCCGTGATGATAGGGCGATGAATGTCCTCGAAATCGGTGTGGGCAACTCGCTCAGCCGCATTGCCCGCGAACTCGAACTCGCAACCGACAGACTGATCGCTCGCGACCGGGCGGAATTGGCGGAGCTCGCGGATATCGTCGGCACTGCTCCGCGAGTCTTCGTTCTGGGTGCAGGCCGATCGGGGCTCGCGCTGCGAATGACCGCGATGCGACTCATGCATCTTGGTCTGGCCGTCCACGTCGTCGGGGAGGTCACCGCTCCTGCGATCGAACAAGGTGACTTGCTCCTCGCTGCCAGCGGTTCCGGAACAACGGACGGCATCGTGCGCGCGGCACAGACTGCCGTCGATGCGGGCGCCCGGGTGGCGGCTGTCACAACAGTCCCAGACTCTCCGCTCGCAACGCTGGCAACCGTCACGGTAGTCGTGCCGGCCGCCGGCAAGCTTGACCGCTCTGGAGCGGCATCCGAGCAGTATGCCGGCAGTCTCTTCGAGCAATTGGTCGTTGTCCTCGGCGACGCGCTTTTCCACACGCTCTGGTGCCGCTCCGGCTTGACCGCTGATGAGCTCTGGCCTCGCCACGCAAATCTCGAATGACGCAAACCACTGCACGAAAGGAATCCAAATGAAACTGCAGTTTGCCATGGACACCCTCTCCACCGAGGCCGCCCTCGAACTCGCTGCTGCCGCCGCGCCGCACGTCGACATCCTCGAGCTCGGTACCCCCCTCATCAAGAGTGCCGGCCTTTCGGCGATCACCGCGATCAAGAAGGCCCACCCCGACAAGGTCGTCTTCGCCGACCTCAAGACGATGGATGCCGGCGAGCTCGAGGCTGATATTGCCTTCACTGCGGGTGCCGATCTCGTGACGGTCCTCGGCAGCGCCGGTGACAGCACGATTGCCGGTGCCGTGAAGGCCGCGAAGAAGCACGGTAAGGGCGTTGTCGTCGATCTCATCGGCGTGAGCGACAAGGCGAAGCGTGCGAAAGAGGTCGTAGCACTTGGAGCAGAGTTCGTCGAGATGCACGCGGGCCTCGACGAGCAGGCCGAAGAGGGCTTCACCTTTGCCACCCTGCTCGAGGACGGCAAAGCTTCGGGCGTGCCGTTCTCAGTCGCAGGCGGCATCAATAGCTCGACGATCGCTTCGGTGCAGGAATCTGGTGCGCAGGTGGCTGTGGCAGGAGGCGCGATCTACAACGCTCCCGATGTCGGTGCTGCCGCCGCGGAACTCCGAGCAGCCATCGTCTGACGACCTAGGGCGTGTCTGACAATAGCCGGGTCCAGGCGATGACGGCGTTGAGGATCACTGCGGCGCGATAGACGATCGCATGCTTGTCGTAGTGGGTGGCGAGTCCACGCCATTGCTTGGAGTGGCAGTAGTGGCGCTCGATGACGTTGCGGCCCTTGTAGTCGGCGGCATCGAACCCGACGGGTCGTCCGCCGCGTGACCGGCGGCGCTTGCGGTGGCCTTACTAGTCGGATGGTTCGGGGATCACGGCCTTGATGCCGCGGGCGCGCAGGTGCCCGCGGATCGCCGAGACACGATCAGAGTCTCTCAGCGAGCCGCCGATCTATTTCTCAGACACGCCCTAGGTATACAACTACTTTCCACCTGAGCAGACCTTTCCGATGCCCGCTCCCGGCGGAGGAAGACGAGGTCCAGGAATTCCTCGGCATCGGGCGAGGACTCGTCGAGGAGGAACCGGCCACCATCGGGTGGTTCGCGATCCGTCTCGGCCCGTCCTCTTTCGGGATCTTCGACGTGTTCCCGATGACGCCGGCCGCGACGCGCACCTGTCTGGCGCGGTTGCGACCGCTCTCGGCGAGCAGACCGGCAAACTGTTCAGCGAGCCGACGATCGAGAAGTTGGACGTCCTGGCCTCTAAGCTCCCCGCCTGAGACGACGACCTCGTCGAGCGTGCCGCTGTCCGATTCTCATATCGCACAGCGGCACGTTCGTCATGATGGGGTGACGTTGGTCGCGGCCTGCAGCGCCGCGGCGAGGTAGCCCGCGGAAGCACCGACGCCCTTTTCCGCGACGTGAGCGGGCGTGCCAGCTGCGACCACGGTCCCTCCCGCGTCGCCCGCGCCGGGTCCAAGATCGATCACGTGATCGGCCACCGCGATCACGCGCATGTCCAGCTCCGCGGCGACGACCGTGTTGCCTGCATCGACCAGCGTCTGCAGATGCGCGATCAGACGATCCGTGTCAGCGCAGTGGAGCCCGGAGGTCGGCTCGTCCAAGACGTACAGTGTGTCTCCGCGCTGCGCGCGCTGCAGCTCGGTCGCGAGCTTGACGCGCTGCGCTTCACCTCCGGAAAGCTCGGTTGCCGGTTGACCCAACCGGAGGTAATCGAGCCCCACATCTGACAAAGCTGTCAGCGATCGAGTGATCTCCTCATCGTCCACGAAGAACAGGTTCGCCTCCTCGACGCTCATCGACAACACGTCAGCGATTGAACGCCCCCGCCACGTGACCTCGAGCGTTGATGCCTTGTATCGGGTGCCGTGGCAGTCGGGGCATTCGGTGTAGACGGAAGGCAGGAAGAGGAGCTCGACCATTACCGATCCCTCGCCCTCGCAGGTCGGGCAGCGCCCGCCGGCGACATTGAAGGAGAATCGGCCAGGCTTGTACCCGCGGGAACGAGCTTCCGGGGTGTCTGCAAATCGACGACGTACGTGATCGAACAGCCCGGTGTAGGTGGCGACGTTCGACCGCGGGGTCCGGCCGATGGGCCGCTGGTCGATGGTGACGAGCCGCTGTACACCAGTGACGGGCCCGGCGACGCGCCCATCGAGACGCTCCGGCGCATCCGCAAGGAGGGACTCGTCGCTGACCGGCTCGTCATCGGCCCGGACGGCCCGGCCAAGGCGATCGCCAAGCAGCGACGGAAGCGCCTGGCTGACCAAGCTCGACTTGCCGGACCCGGACACGCCCGTGACCGCGGTGAAGACACCCAGAGGGATATCGACCGTGAGGTCGTGCAGGTTGTTCCGCGTCACGTTCTCCAGGCGCAGCCAACTGCGTGCCTCGCGGGGGGTGCGAAGAGGGAGACCGCGGCCGCCGAAGAGGTATCCGCGTGTCACGGACTCCTTGATGTCGGCGAGCCCGTCGGGCGTGCCGCTGTAGAGCACGCGGCCACCGTGTTCACCGGCGCCGGGGCCGATGTCGACCAGCCAGTCCGCATGCCGCATCACCGCCACCGAGTGTTCGACGATGAACAGGCTGTTCCCTCGCGCCTTGAGTCCATCCAGGATCTCGAGGAGCGCCGCCACGTCCTGCGGATGCAGCCCCGCCGATGGTTCGTCGAGGACGTAGACGACCCCGAAAAGATCAGAGCTGAGTTGCGTCGCGAGCCGGAGTCGCTGTAGCTCGCCGCCCGACAGCGTTGGCGTCGTCCGGCTCAACGACAAGTAGCCCAGTCCCAGATCGACCAGTGGACGAAGCCGCTCCAGCACCCCTGAAGCGAGCTGGACCGCAGCAGCACGCTTCTCTGGCGCTCGGCTTGCGGTGGATTGCACATCGGGCGAGGTGGCAATGGGAGCCTTGCCAGCAGCGACCTGCTCTTCCCCCGCGGCACGCGGAGAGGCAGCGTCGGAAGAGGCGGCCTCGTGGTCCCCCAAGCGTGCGACGACCCCCGAGAGGGTCGTGGCAAGGTCCCGGAGCGGCAGTTGGGAGAATTCGGCGATGTCGAATCCTTCGAACGTGACAGACAGCGCCTCGGGCTTCAGCCGCTTGCCACCGCAGGCCGGGCAGATCGCAGCGGTGAGAAACTGGGCGACGCGCCGTTTCATCGAGGCGCTCTTCGTGTTCGCGAACGTGTCCAGAATGTACCGGCGAGCCCCGACGAACGTGCCCGAGTAGCTCGGCTCCACGCCTGCTTCGATCGCAGCTTTGGACTCAGAGAGCGTGAGCCGGGAGTGGACCGGAACGAAGGGGGTCTCATCGGTATACAGGATCCAGTCCCGGTCCTTCTTCGGCAGGTCCCGCCACGGCACATCGACGTCGTAACCGAGCGCAACCAGCACATCGCGCAGCTGATGGCCGTGCCACGCGGTCGGCCAGGAAGCGATCGCGCGTTCGCGGATGGTGAGCGATGGGTCCGGGACCATCTGCTGCTCGTTCACCGCGTACACGCGGCCGATGCCGTGGCATTCCGAGCAGGCCCCTTGGACCGTGTTCGCGGAGAAGTCCTCCGCATACAACATCGGCTGCCCATCCGGGTAGTCCCCGACCCTCGAGTACAGCATTCGTATCAAGCTCGACAACGTGGTGATGCTGCCCACGGTCGATCGGGCGTTGCCGGCACCGCGCTGCTGCTGCAAGGCGACCGCCGGCGGCATCCCCGTGATCGAGTCGACATCGGGCACTCCCGCCTGATCGATCAGGCGGCGGGCGTACGGCGCGACCGATTCCAGATAGCGTCGCTGCGACTCGGCGTACAGCGTCCCGAACGCCAGCGAGGACTTTCCCGAGCCGGACACACCGGTGAAGACGACCGTTGCATCGCGCGGCACCGTGAGGTCGACATCCTGCAGATTGTGTTCGCGGGCGCCGAGAACGCGAACGTCTGGCTGCACGGAGAGCTTGGGCGGCACGAACGAAGAGGATTCAACCATGGTCGAATGCTAGCCACGTACGGAAAGGTCGGACGGCCTGCGGAAAGGGTTACACACCAAAAACGGCGCGGTGTGCGGCAGTGGTGGCTCGCAGTGCGACACCGGCATCGAAGCAGATGGGAATGCTGAAGATCTTGGTGACTTTTCACTCAGGCCGCGGATGTGGGCGGTGTGGCCACAGTGGCTTCGAACTCAACGGAGAGCTGGCAAGCGATCCACGCCGAGATATTCACTCGAGGGCTTGTCCAATCAGGTCCGTGTCGGGAACTCTATGTCCGGGCGGTCTCGGAGAACCAATCCGATTGGGTGACGGAGTTGCAGCAGCCTGTTCGTCGCAGCTGAAGCTGTCTATGACGAATCCGCATTCCCCCTGGCTGTTCTCAACAGCTTGATCCATGCTCGCCCCGCCGTAAACGATCGTTTTTGGTGCGCTCGGCAGTGGGGTGCCCGACGACTGTGGGGTTGCTCGCTTGATGGCGGCGTTCTCTGATCGCTCGATGGCGCCGGTCAGCTTCCGATGACGAAGACGGTGAGGCGAGCGCTGAATTGCTTGGGCGTGGTGCGATTCGCGCATCTCGCGATGCCGTTCAGGGGGTTCGTGGGCGCGTAGCGAGTCGGAGTGCTCGTACGGAGCGTTCTGCTTGTTCGGAGCGGTGATGGCCGTTTGCAGGCGAGGGGTGCGGAGCGGCTATGACGTGAACGAGGCGTGCGTTGTCATCGAGTGTGAGGTGGCGCATGATCCCGTTGAGGGCGACGGCGCCGTAGGTGACCACTGTCTCAAGCGCGGGGAGGAGTGGGAGTAGTTCGCCCAGCGCACGGCGGCCCAGCTCGATCTCCGATGCGCGGACCGGGCTGTGTGTCGCCCAGGGGATGAGGTTCCACCGGAGGTAGTCGCTTCGAGCGAGCCCGGAGGTGATGCGGGCTGCTCGAAACGCGCGCGCGGTTGGGCCGGGGTTGTCCTCACTGCAGACCGCGTTTTCTCCGGCGGCGATCGTCTGCGGGCCGGGGGATTGCATGAGAACCAGAACCCGGCTGGTGGTGCCGCCGGAGAGTGGATCGAAGTTTGGCACGAACCGCCGTGTGCCATCGGGTGCTGTCCGCCAGGTTTCGGCGAGAGCGTTGAGCGTGTGGACGTCTGCGGGCACGTCGAGAGTTTTCATGCTGGACGCGGCGGTGCGAGGAGGGTTCCGCGGATGACGGAGCCGTGGAAGGTGCGAACGGCGACGGTAATCCATGCCGCGACCAGGCCGACGTAGTAGATCACGGCGAGGGCCCCAACAGCGGTGAGCCCGGAGTGCAGGGCGAGGCCGTTCAGCCCGGTGACGCAGGTGCCGACGGGGAAGGTGAAAGACCACCAGGTCAGGCTGAACGGGAGGTGCTCGCGGGCGGTGCGGATGGTGATGGCAAGGGCGATAACGGTCCACAGCAGCGCGAAGCCGAGCATCGCGAAACCGTATACGAAAGCGACGATGAGTAGCGCGTGGGTCGTGCTCGCGTCGACGGCGGTGGAGGCGTTCGTTGCGAGGAGGTTCACGGCGGTGATCGACTGCCCCACGGGGCCGAGAACGATCCAAAGGGTTGGGACCATCGCGGCGGTACCGATTTTGTGCTGCGCGAGGCGGTTCCAGATCAGGGTGATGACCACCAGCGAGGCGATCAGGCTGAGCCCGAAGAACCCGTAGCACGCCCACAGCAGCGTTTCTCGCGCTTGTCCGGCGGGGGTGTAGGGCAGCAACAGTGCGCCGGTGGAGGCGGACACCATGGGGGGGACGACCGGCATCAACCACCCGCCGAACGCGGAGTCGGGCTTGTTCTCGTGTCGAGTGAATGCCAGATACGGCACCAGCGCCGCGGTGAGGAGCCCGCCGACGGTACCGATGGCCCAGAGCACCCAGTCGACGGCGACCGCGGCGGGTAACCCGATCCAGTCTTTTCCGAGGAGAAGGGTGCCCGCACCGACAGTGAGAAACGCCATCGGCGGAGCGCCGTAGAAGTGCGAGATGACCGGGTGCAGGTGGTGGTTCTTGGCGACGTGCCGGTACCGGGTCCAGTGCAGACCCGTGGCTACTGTGAGCGCAACGAGCAGAACAGCGGCGATCGCCCACACGACGGTCGCTGCGGTGCGAAGGCCGGGGAACTGCAGCGGGAGCGAGGCTGCGGCGACGGCGACGATCCCTGTTCCCATGATGGATGCGAACCAGTTCGGTGTCAGGTTCGACACGATCTGCGCCGGTCCCTCCAACTCGCGGAAGAAGCGCTTGCGGGTATCCGTCGTGACACGCGTGCGGGCGGGTGCGGACTCAGCAAGCAGGGAAGGCATGGTTCCAGCCTGAGCGGCATCGGCTTCTTTCGGAACGGCGATCGTTTTGGCAGGGCACAATGAGTGTTTGTGAAGACGCGGCGGTTGACGGACCGGACCTTGGACCTGGACACTCTCGAGGTTCTCGCGGGCATCGCGGAGACCGGTTCGTTGACCCGCGCCGCCGAGGCGCTGGGGGTGACGCAGCAGGCAGTGTCTGCGCGCTTGCGCGTTGCGGAGCGGGCGACCGGTCAGCCTCTCGTGCACCGGACGGCATCCGGTTCGCAGCTCACCGATGTGGGCCGGGTGGTTCTCGGGCTGGCTGTTCCGGTGTTGGAGGCGTCCCGACGGTTGGAGGCGGGGATCGTTGCGCTCAGGGAGCCTGGTGGTGCCCTCGTCGTGGCCGCGTCACAGACGATCGCGGAGGTGCTGATGCCCGGTTGGCTGCTGGTGCACCGGGACGCTGCACCTGATGTGAGCGTGCGGTTGCTCGCCGGTAACTCCGCCGCCGTGACGGACCTGGTCCGCTCCGGTGCGGCAGATCTCGGCTTCGTCGAGACCCCCATCGACGCACCGGACGTCTCCTCGGTGGTGGTCGCTGTGGACGAGCTCGCGGTCGTCGTCGCGCCGCACCATCCGTGGGCACACGTTGCCGGCGTCACCGCGAAAGAACTCGCCGACACCCCCCTGCTGTTGCGGGAGGAAGGCTCCGGAACACGCGCCACGCTGGAAACCTGGCTCGCCGATGCGGGGCTTCACCTCTCTTCGCCGGCGGCGGTGCTCGACACGACGGGCATCATCCGAGCGAACGCGCGCGCCGGTATCGCACCGGCGGTGATGAGCTTGCGCACGGTGGACGGTGACCTTGCCGACGGGACCCTCGTCCAGGTTCCCCTGCTCGCACCCCCTCTGACTCGCCCGCTGCGCGCGGTGTGGTCCACCCGGCCCGGGTCTGCCGCGACAGCGTTCTTAAGCATCGCTCACGGACCCGGCGCTTTCGGTCACCTCAGTCCATAGAGCTACCCGGGCCCTGGGGCGACCTCGGAAGGAACTGCTGCGCGACTGCCCGAAAGCCCTACGACGCATTATCCGCGAGCGAACTGCGCCGGAGTACGTCGACCGCCCTGCCGACAGCCCAATCTGACTATCGATCCTTCCGCACCTGGTGACGGCCGTGCCCCGCGGCTGCCCTGCCCCGCAGGCGGAGTACGGAGCCACCGCATGCCCTGCGTTTGCCCGGGAAGGCCGGATACGCTGACGCAATGACGTCCATCGATGACGCGGGACACCCACCGCCTCCCTCGTCCGGCGAAGCAGTGCCCGACCCCGACGACGTGGCCTGGCGGCAGCTGATCGCCGGAGAGGCGTCGTCGTGCCCGGTGATCGCGTCGATGTACGAGCCGATCATGAACGATACGGGGTCTCTCGCGATCGCCCAGCTGGGGCAGAGTCTCGATGGGTTCATCGCCGCGCGCACGGGTGACGCCAACTACGTCACGGGCGTCGAGGATCGGCGACACCTGCACCGGCTTCGCGCCCTCGTCGACGCCGTCGTGGTCGGCTGGCGCACCGTCGCGCAGGACGATCCCCGCCTCACCGTCCGCGCCGTGGCCGGTCTCAACCCGGTGCGGGTGGTCCTCGACCCGTCGGCGCGCATTCCGTCGGAGGCCGTGCTGTTGCGCGACGGCGCGGCGACGACCCTCTGGCTGGTGGATGCCGATACCGACGTCGACGTGACCGTTGGCAATCACGTCGAGGTGGTCCGCGTCCCCGGGCTCTCTGCACTCAGCCCGCGGGCGATCCTCGCCGTACTCGCTGAGCGGGGGCTGTCACGGGTGCTCGTCGAGGGCGGAGGGGTCACGGTCTCACGCTTTGTCGTCGACGGCGCCCTCCGCCGGCTCTACCTGACGACCGCTCCGGTGCTGATCGGCGACGGGGTGCCCGGCATCTGCTTCGACGGGGAGGACCGTCTCGCCGACGCGCTGCGCGGAGCCGTGCGTAGGTTCCCCCTCGGCGCCGACCTCTGCACCGAGTTCACGTTCTGACGCGGTACCGTGCGCCCGGCGACGCGCGCGCGCTCGCCCGATTTCGCGAACGCGCGGAACGACGCGTGCGCCGAGGATCACCGCCCCCGGCAGCGTCGACGCGAGGGCCAGGATGCCGTAGCCGATCGACACGGTGAGACCGTCTTCTGCGGTCGACCCGAGCATCTCGAAGGCCCACGCCGCGGCTGCTTCCCGGGTGCCCCACCCGCCGACACCGAGCGGAACGGACATCCCGGCGACGGCGACGGCGGAGGTGCTCGTCAGTACCGCAGCGCTCGGGTCGGGTACGAGCGCAACCGCGGAGACGACGAAGATCGCCGTGAATGCCGCCCACCCGACGATCGCGAGGCCGACGACGGCGAGCGTCTCGCCGCGCGAGAGCCGCCGCATCCATCGTCCGGCGATGGCAGCGGCGAACGCGGCGATCACGGCGCACCCGGCTGCGAAGATGGGAGCCACAAAGGCCAGCGCGATCGACGCCGCCGCAAAGACCACCGCCGTGCCGATCAACCGCTCCGCCGCGACCGCGGCGAAGCTGCTCGCGAGAGCCCGGCGACCTCGGTCCACACGCGCGTCGCTGCTGTCGTCGGCCGCCCGCAGTGCGTCTCCGGCCAGACCACCGGGGAGCACACTGTTGAGGAACGACGCCTGCCAGCACCTGGCGACCGCCGATCCGAATGGGACGCGGATGGCGTGGTGTCGCGCGACGATGCTCCATCGAAGCGCCTGGGCGACGACGCCGAGCGCTCCCAGGCCGATACCGGCGGGGTAGGTCCACGGCGGAAGGCGCATCACGGCGTTGACGAATGGCGTCAGACCGAAGCTCCATACGAGAAAAGAGAGGATGCCGACCGTAGCGGCCGCCTGCGCGACCGAGAAGAACACGTATCGCCCCCGGCCCACGGTGCCCGTCATCCGTTGGGGGGCAAGCTGAGGATGTCGGCATGCCCGACGCGCACGACGAGGTTACCGCGTCGGATCTGCTCCTGCCGCGCCGCACCCCACACGGCGACGAGATCGGTGAGCGCCGGGTCCTGCTCGACGGCGACGGCGCCACGATCGGCGAGGTAGCGCGCGAGGAGTGCGGACTGATCGGCGGCATCCAACCGCCAGGGCGTCTGCATCACGCGCACCCGGTGTCCACGGTCGCGCAGCAGAGCGCCGACGTGGTCGATCGCATCTGGACCGAGCAGGTCATCACGCCGCTGATGGGCGTCGAAGGCCGCGGAGATCGGCGCATCCGCGGGGTGAGGAGGATCGATCGACACCTCCCCGGTCACGCTGAGGCTCAGCAGGGCCGCGGAGCCCGTTTGGACGATGACGTCGACGAGCACGGCAGCGTCATCGGGGGAGAGCAGATCGAGAAGCGCCGCGCAGGTGATCACGACGGGTCCCGCCCCGCCGGTGACGATGTCCGGAAGCTCGGCGACGGTCGCGATACGGCGGGTGAGTCGCGAGATGGACGGCGGGGCGACCAGATCGGTCGTGCCGATGAGTTCAGCGTCGTGATCGACGAGGATCCAGTGCTGCGGCAGCGGCGCCAGGCGATCGGCGAGCCACATGAGGTTCGACCCGGTGCCCGCGCCGACGTCGACCACGCGGACCTCGACCGTCTCGTCGGGGCGGGGTACCGTCCCCTCGGTGCGGGCCCGATCTCGGCGGACGAGGGTTCCGACGAGCTCATCAACAAGGGGGAGAGACGCCTCACGGGCGGCGTGGTCGGCCCCTCGGCGCAGCGACAGCCAGGCGGCGGGAACCGGCCGGGTTACCATCGGAGCAGCTCTCGCAGCTGAGTTGCGGCGTCGGGCCATCGTCGAAGTCTAGACCGCGCCTGCAGAGCGGCGGACCGCCAGGCGCCGCGGAGAGAGGCATCGTCCGACCAGCGGGCGACGGCGTCGCTCCAGGCCGCGGGGTCGCCGGGGGGAAGTGCTGCGCCAGGCAGCGGGGCACCGGGCGGCGTGCCGTCGCCGAGCGCCTCGACGGCCCCCGTCCCCGAGGCGACAAGGGCCGGGATGCCTCGGGCCAGGGCCTCGGTGACGACCATGCCGTACGGTTCGACGAGCGAGGGCAGAAGGAGGAGGTCGGTTTCGTGCCACAGACGCTCGCGGCGACGCCCGGTCACGGCGCCGACGAGGCGGGCGCGGTCGGCTCCGAGGGTGTGAACGGCGCGAGCGACCTCGGCGGGGAAGGGATCGCCGGGAATCACGGGCCCTGCCACCACCACCTCCCACGGCAGCTCACGAACCGAGGCTAGCGCGCGGAGCGCGAGCAGGGTGTTCTTCCGCGGCGTCACCGACCCGAGCAGCATCAGACGCGGTGGGCTGCTCCCCGCGGACAGTGCGGCTTCTTCGACGCCTGGACGCACGATATCGGCATCTACCCCGTACCGTGCCGCGAGGTCGGCGCGCGTCCAATCGCTCGTGCAGAGCACCGCGTTCGCCGCCTCGAGCGTTGTGCGCTCCGACCGGGCCAGGGCGTCAACATCGATGCGCCCGAGTCCGGACTCGGCGGGGAGGGGAAGGTGAACAAGCACGACGACGCGGATGCCGGAGGCTACGGCGTCCCGGATCTGACGGGGCGCAGCGCAGGCCACGATCCCGTCGACGACGACCTCGTCCGCGTGCGAAAGGGCGCGCGCGAGAATTTCGAGGTCGGACCTCGAGGGTCGTGGCCACGCGCCCGCGACACGGAACTCCGCCACGTGCGTGCCGCCCGCCCGCAGCGCGGCGAGAACCGCGTCGTTGTATGCGCTGCCGCCGCTCGGACCACCGAGATCGGCGGGGACGACGAAAGCGCGATCAGCGACCCGAGAGGTCGATCTCAAAGGTCACCCACGCATCGGGGTGCTCGCGAACCACGATGCCGATGCTCGCGATTCCGCGGTCGGCCTCCAGTCGTGCCGCCAGCTCATTGGCGATGTGCCGGGCCACGGCCTCGGTCGTGCTCAGCGTCCCGGCGAAGGCGGGGTGCTCATCGAGGTTGGCGTACCGCAGCGGATCGAGCACCTCGGACAGATGGCGCGACGCTTCGCCGATGTCCATCACGACCGCGTGGTCGTTGAGGCTGGGGCTGCGCCATGTCGCCTCCACGACGAGCGTCGCGCCATGGAGCCCCTGAGCAGGGCCGAAGAACGGGTCGGGCAGGCTGTGAGCGATCATGATGTGATCGCGGACGGTGAGTCCGAACATGGGGTCCTTTCGGCGACGCGTCAGGTCGCGGCGATCTCTGCGGAGGGGTTCGGACGGATGACCGAACCGGTCGGGGGATCAAGCGGCCCGGGGGTGGCCGCTCGCTTCGAGCGGGGATCGTCGGAGGCCCCGGGATGGGCCACGACCACGCAGCCGGGGCCGATCTCGCCCTTCTCCATCGCGGCGTAAGCGTCACCGATGTCGTCGAATGTGACGTCGGCGGCGATCAGCTCCTCGAAGGCAGGGTCGGTGAGCAGCTCGAGCGCCGTCGCGAGACGGGTTGCTGCATCGCGGCGGGCGCGTCGCGCCATGCCGATCCGCGAGACTTGGCTCGCCGTGATTCGCAACCGCCGGGAGTGAAAGTCCTCGCCCAGCGGCACCCGCGTCGGATGAGTGCCGAACCACGACATCTCGATCAGCTCCGCTTCGTCGCCGAGCAGGCCCAGGGCGAGCGCTAGGCCTTCCTCCGACGCCGACGCGTGAAACACGAGATCGCAGTCGTTCATCGCCTCCCCGGCCTCCACCACGTCGAGGCCCGCGCTGATGAGGCGTGCCCGGCGCGCGGCATCCGGATCGACGATCTGCAGGCGCGCGAGCGGAAAACGCCGCAGCAGTAGCGCGACCGCACCGCCGACGAGCCCGCCCCCGACGACCGCCACTCGGTCGCCCGCACAGGGAGGGGCATCCCAGAGGGCGTTCAACGCCGTCTCGACCGTTCCGGCGAGCACGGCGCGACGCGACGGCAGCTCATCGGGGAGGGGCGTGAGCGCGCGCGCATCGACGACGTACTGGTCCTGGTGCGGATACAGGCAGAACACGCGGCGACCAAGCAGCGCGTCGGGCCCCGCCTCGACCACTCCCACCGACAGGTATCCGTACTTGATGGGAAAAGGGAAGTCGCCCTCTTGGAACGGGGCGCGCATGCGCGCATGCTGCGAGTCGGGAACTTCGCCGCGGCGCACGAGGAGCTCGGTTCCCCGGCTGATGCCCGTGTACAGCGTCCGCACACGCGCCTCGCCGTCGCGCACCGGAGGCAGCTCTTCAATCTGCATCCGACCCTCATTTGGAGCAACGAACCAGAAGGCGCGGGCCGTTACAGCGGCTGGGTGCCGCTCGCGCGGAGCGAACCCGTCGTCGTCCGCGATACTCACGCGCGTTCCAAGGCGACGACGTCCCGACCGAACGAAACCGTCAACAGTGCCAAGGCGATCGCGACGGATGCGACGGCCATCGCGGGCGGCACGATCGGAACGAGCGCGAGCAGGAGGGCAATCCCCTGGATCGCGGCAACCACACGGCGGAACGAGCTGTACGACAGATCAGCCCGCAGCTTGGGGTGCACCCAGGATGCCGCAACGAACACGTAGCGCATGAGGCCAATCGCCAGCACCCACCAGCCCACCGTCTGCGACACGAGGACCGAGAGCACGAGCAAGAGGGCGGCATCCGACTCCATGTCGAGGCGTGCACCAGCGTCGGTGGCGGTGCCCGTGCGGCGTGCCACCCACCCATCAACGGCGTCGAGGAGGAGTGCCGCGCTCACCACCGCGGCCGTCGTCCAGGTGCGGACGGGAAAACTGTCCAAGAGGACCAGCACCGTGACGGCGGCGATCAACCCGGTGAGCGCTACGCGCCCCAGAGTGACGCGATCGGCGGGGGTGATCGTGCGGGGCCGACGGCGCAGGATCGAGGCGGCGGCGACCAGGGGAACGACGAGGGCCACGGCGACCGTCACGACGATCTCGACGCCGTGCGGGGTGTACAGCCGCGCCCACACGAACGCGACGATCAGGGGCAAGAGCACCACGACGCCCACGTCGACCGCTCCGCCGGACCGCGACGGGCGCGCCTCGCCAGAAGCGGTCTTTAATCGATGGGGAGTCATTCCCTCACAGTAACGCGACGCAAACATCCGCGGCTAAGAGCGCATTCCGACGCCGTTGTCGACGCGACGACTGGCCTCGAACTGATCCGCGACCATGACGACCGCACCCGGATCGCGGTCGCACTCATCGGCATGCCCGGTATCGACTAACGATCCCGCCATTGCCCGCCGGTCGACAGCCGGCTCGGCTTCTCTCACCGGTACAGAAGTGCTCGGCTTCGACGAACTCCTGTTTGTCCTCGACTGTCACTGCAAACGCCTCGGTGCGTTCTCGACCTCCACGACTTCACCGACACAAACCGTCGCCGCTACCGAAAGCATCACGCGCGGCAATTTCTGACTCCTCGAACGCCTCTTTTCCCAAGTTCAACGAGTACTGCGCGTCAATCAACTCGAAACCATGACTGACGACGACATCGAAACCACCGCAAGCGTCCTCGTCACCGGCTGACACCCGTCATCTGGTGTACCCGGTGCACCGCCACATCGTTCAACTCGTCGACGAATCCGTGCGGAGTACGTTGCCGGGGCAAAGGGCGACGCCAGCCAGGCATCACATCGCGGCCGCTCCGCGCGCTGGGGAAGGTCAAGTCCCAGCGGGGGTGGAGATCAGGCGCATCGGATTCGACCGCGTCGTTGATGATGGGCGCTATCGACCTGCCTCTATGACAGGTGCCCGGGTGGGTGCATACTGGTGGTGTCTTCGGACCCGGCAGTGGGGCTTGCCCGGACCCAACCTCGACACTCGTCGACAACAGTCCCTATCTCAGTTGGTCGCGCTCACGCGCGCCTGAGGTAGGGAGATGTGATGGCAGATTTGACGGTGCCGGGCGCAGTCGTCATCGGCGTACAAACGGGTCACGTGCGTGACGTCATGGAAGTCGCGGCGCAGGTAGCCGAAAAATTCGCCGTACCTGTGGTGTGCGTCACCGTCGATGCAGGGCTGCTGGCTTTGGGAAAGCGAGCGGACGGTTCCGCGATCATCGAGCCGCTTGACCCGGACTCCATCGACAGGGACCCGCAGCATCTTTCGGATCCCGACCGCGCCGCGATTGATGCGATCGCTGCCGCCCGGTCGGTCGAGGTCGCAGTGTTGACGAGAGTCGGGGATCCTGTCCGAGCCCTCACCACGATCGCCGAGGAGCGTGACGCCGTGATGATCGTGGTGGGCACGAACACCGGGTGGCATCGGCTGGCGGAGTTGTTCAACGGCAGCGTCGCTGCGCGACTCACCCGTCACCAGCACCGCCCGGTGCTGGTCGTGCCGACAGACCCCGTCGGGTTCAATCACCACTCACCAGCGGATCCGTCATGACCGGGACCCTCGCGCTCCTCCGACACGGCGAAAGCACCGCGAACCAAACCGGGATCTTCACGGGATTACTCGACGTGCAGCTCACCACCCGCGGTATCCAGCAGGCCCACCATGCCGGGCTCCTACTGCGAACCCACCACGTGATGCCGGATCTGATATTCACATCGACGCTGCAGCGCGCCGTCCACACCGCTGACCTTGTTCGAGACACTCTCGGCACGGGTGCCCCCACCACCGCGATGTGGGAGTTCAACGAACGCAACTACGGCGCCCTCACCGGACGCACCAAAGCAGAGGCCCGCGCCGAGCTCGGCGACAACCAGTACACACACATGCGTCGGTCGCGGGACGGTCGACCACCGGAAATGTCAGGTGACCACTGGAGAGCTCTGCGACAAACACCCGCACTGCGCGGACTCCCCGAAGCGGCGGTCCGGCGGACGGAGGCGCTGATGGATGTCATCGACCGCCTCACGCCCGTGGTGCGGACACGGCTTCTTCCCGCGTTGCAGTCAGGGCAGAGCGTGCTCATCGTCGCGCACGGCAACTCCTGGCGCGCCCTCTGCGCCGTCATCGACGACCTCTCCGATGCAGAGCTCGCCGACCTCAACCTCCCCACAGGACAGCCCCTGCTCTACCGGATGGACGACGCAGACAACACGCTCACGCCCCGAGGCGGGGCCTACCTCGATCCGGCAGCACACGACGCCGCAGCACTCGTCGCGGCAGAAGGCGGGACATGAACACCCCCACGGACACCTCGATGCCCGATGATCAGCTCCCACCCGACCCCGACGTCTATACCCCCGCACCGTCGGCGGCAACGCGTCCGATCCACCTGCGTTGGCGCTACCTCTCGCTGGTCGCTCTAGGCGGCGCCATCGGTACCGCGGTACGCGAGATCGTCGCCGAGATGTTCCCCGCTGTCGATGGGGTGAGCTGGTCCATCTTCTGGATCAATATTGTCGGCGCGCTGCTGCTCGGCCTGCTCCTGGAGGCACTCGCGCGCCGCGGACCCGATCACGGTCACCGCCGCACCCTGCGGCTGCTCCTGGGAACCGGGGTGCTGGGCGGCTTCACCACCTACAGCGCCCTCGCAGAAGCGACCGCCGCACTCTTCCTCGACGGACACGGCCTCGCCGGCACCGGCTACGCACTTCTGACCGTGGTGTCCGGCGCGATCGCGACCGCGGGCGGCCTCATGGCCGCCTCCTCGATGCGCCCGCGGACGGTACCCGCATGAGCGCGCTCCTGGTCCTTCTCATCGCTGTCGGCGGTGGTGTCGGCGCTGCCGCCCGGTTCCTCCTTGACGGCCTAATCAACACCGGCCGGCAATTCCGCCTCCCCGCCGGAACCCTGACGATCAACATCACCGGGTCCCTGCTGCTCGGCGTCATCGTCGGAGCGGCAAGCCACCTCGGTGCGGAACCGGTCGCAGTGCTCGGCACCGGGGTAATGGGCGGGTACACCACCTTCAGCACGGCCAGCTTCGAGACCGTTCGACTCGCCCGAAGCGGCCGGCTGACCGCTGCCGCCGTGAACGGACTCGGGATGCTCGTCGTCTCCGTCTCCGCAGCGACCGTCGGCATCCTTCTCGGCGGCGCACTATGACCGTCGTCACCCTTCACCGTTCACAACTCTTGCGTCGCGGGAGCTGCTGTGTAGCTGGCTCGACCCGAAAGGAAGCGTCTCAGGTAGCTGTAGCTTTCTGAGACGCCGGACCAAGTGGCCCTCGACAGCGCCCCTTTGCCCGAAATCTCGGGCCGCGCGTCGTCTCAGAAAGGCGTCTCGCCATAATTCGTCTCAGCAGGGGTCATAAAGGGTGTTTCCGAGTCAGAATGGGCTCGTGAGGCTTCTCGGATACACGCGCGTGAGTACGTCGAGTCAGGACGCGCAGCTGCAGCTCGACGCGCTCGTTGCTGCCGGGGTGCAAAAGCGCGACGTCTTCGCGGATGTCACCTCGGGGAGCAAGACCGCGATCGAGCGGACCGGGATGAAGAAGCTCCTCGAGTACGCCGAAGACGGCGACACCGTCGTCGTCTGGCGAGTCGACCGCCTCGGCCGCTCCCTGATCGACGTGCTGAACACCGTGAATCTGCTGCGCGAGCGCGGCGTGCAGGTGCGGTCGATCTCGGATGGCATCGATCCGTCGACGTCGACGGGCCGGCTGATGTTGAACATGTTGGCCACGCTCGCGGAGTACGA